>CAZORO010000063.1:0-16092 GCA_964581845.1 uncultured bacterium | reverse complement strand
CTCGGTTCCGAAAAGATCAAGCGGATCCTCCTGCTCCCGATGTATCCCCACTTCTCACGCCCCACCACCGGGACTGCTCTAGCTCAAGCCTACTCTCTCCTGGCACAAAAGGGCCTTCAGTATCAGGTCCATGTAATCTCCTCCTGGCATGACTACCCTCCCTATTGGGAAGCTCAAGCCTCGCACATTCAGGATTTTCTCGACCACAACCACCTGACGCCGGAAATGGCTGTTCTACTCTTCTCCGCGCATGGCCTGCCACTCTCCTACATCGCTGCGGGAGATCCCTATCAGAAAGAAACAACTGCCTGCATTCAGGGCATTTCCCAACTTCTCAATTGGCCAGCGGATCGCATTGCCACCTCTTACCAGAGCCGGTTGGGACCTGTCGAATGGCTGGGGCCCTCAACCGAGCAGGTTCTTCAGGGGCTGACAAAACAAAGCGTTAAGAATGTGGCTGTCTGCCCGATCAGTTTCACCGCCGATTGTGTGGAAACCTTCCACGAGATAGGGATCGAATACCGTCATCAATTCGAACAAGAATCCGGTGGCAAGCTCTGGCTCATCCCAGCGTTGAATACCTCACCTGTCTTTATTCAGGCTTTGAAGTCCCTCGTTTTAGGGACTCTTGGAGGATCTCTATCATGATAAATCATGATTTCCCCCTTTCGCCCCCATTGGATCTTCGAGGCAAGAACCTGCTCATGGTGGGTGTCTGCCTAAGGAATTCCATTGGTTGTGGTAAAGGCCCCGAGTTGGACTATGTCACCCCCGAACAGCTCCGTCTGGTCAAACTCCCACACCCTGAAGTAGCCACTCAGCTTCAACGGCTCGCGGAGAAGCATGTCCTGGATGAGTGCTGGATCTGGAACACCTGTAATCGTTTCGAGGTTTATGCCATCACCTCGGGAGACCCCCGGGAAGGGATTGCTTTTCTTGAAGAAACCTTCTTCACCGCCCTACATAATTGCGAAAACACGTTGAATCGTCTCGCGGGGGTGGAGGCGATTCATCACCTGATGCGGACAACCGTGGGCCTTAATAGCGGTTTGCCTGGCGAGACTGATGTCGAGCAACAGCTCCAGGTAGCGGTCCGTATCGCGGAATGCACCAACTGCCTTTCCAATGCCGGTCTGGCGTTTGTGGAAAATCTCATCAGCCAAGCCGACCGTGCACGCGGTGAAACCGCCTGGTCGGCTTTTTCACCCAGTTACTGCCTCGCCTCCCTCCAGGGGGCTTTCGCCAAGATTGATCGCCAGTCCGCGCTCTCCGGCCCCATTGTGATCATCGGCAGTTCGAGCACCACACGCAGCTGTGTGGAGCATCTGGAACAGGACTTCGGAGTTGATCCGGATCAGATCACCTTCTTCCATCGTTGCCATAAAAGCAATGGAACCGTAAAAGCAGTGCGCCGTGCCAGCATGGGGTGTCATCGCAAGAAGGTGGATGATTATCCCTGTGAGGAGGTCTTCAACGCCATCCGCCAAGCCACCCTGGTGATCTGGGGGATTGACCGCGACAAACCGGTAATGAATGCGGAGAAACTCCAGGATCTACGTAAAGAGAATCCCATTCCTCTCGCCATGCTGGATTTCAACACTCTGGGATCGACAGAAGGGGTCACATCAAGTGAAAAACTCACTTTCTTGGATGCTCAGACCCTTGAGGCGGGGGTAAGAGCCTATGCCCAAAAGATGGAGGCGGACCCAGATTTTTGGAGGGCAGTCGATGAAGTCGAGTTCCACATCGCCAAGAGTTTACAAACCGAGGATTTCTTCGCATTACCTCTACAACTCCGCGCGGAAGAAATGGCGGGATCAGCAAAGTGATTCCAAAAGGCTTTCCTCTTGAGATTTTCCGAAAGTATTCCGGGCTGGCTCTGCCACGTCATGTCTCCTATCCCATGCCCACTGGCTGGGTTCCGCTTGATGGAGCTGATTTCGTAGAGTCCATCGCACGGCGCGAAATCGAGGCTCCCCACACCGGACTCTCGCTTTATATCCATATCCCTTTCTGCGAGAGCCTCTGTAAATTCTGCGCTTGCAACAAGGTGATCCTCAAGAAGGAAGCCAAGGGGGCCCTTGAGAAACGTCAGGCTTACCTCACGACTTTGCACCAGGAGATCGAACTGCTCTCTCACATTCCTGGGATGACACGCCCCATCCACCAAATCCACTGGGGAGGAGGCAGCCCCTCTTATCTGGATGCCAGTGAGATCGGGAGCCTCATGGTGGACATTGCAAAGAAGCTGAATATCGCCGGGGATGCGGAGATCTCAATAGAAATCGATCCGCGCCACACCACGGTTGATCTTTTACAAGGCCTTCACCACGCTGGTTTTAATCGTATCTCAATGGGGATTCAGGACTACGACATAGCGGTCCAGCAACATGTCCACCGTATTCAACCCTTTGAGATGGTCCGCGAGGTCACCGAAGCAATCCGCGCGGAGGGCCTCGGCAAGGTCAACTATGACCTGATCTATGGAATGCCCTACCAAACCGGGGAGACTGTACGCGACATGGTAATGCGCACCATCGAGCTCCGTCCCGACCGGGTCGCTTTCTATCATTACGCCCAGATTCCGGAAAAGATCGCCACCCAGCGTGGGATGGATTACAAACGTTTGCCCACCAGCGAGGAAAAACTCGAGATGTTCCTGGATGCCCTTGAGACCTTCCCGGCGGCAGGCTATGAGTTCATCGGTCTCGATCACTTCGCTCTGCCGGATGATGACCTCGCTATAGCAGTTCGTGAGGGCACCATCCAACGCAACTTCCAAGGGATGACTACCCAGAGGGGCCTTGACCTGATCGGATTAGGGGTTTCCTCGATCACCCAGATCCTGGGAACCGCCTTTTGGCAGAAGGTAAAGGAAATCGAGGCGTATGAGGCGGGTATCACGGCTGGCACGATTCCTATCGAGCGTGGACTGCACCTCTCCACCGATGACCACATCCGTCAGGAGGTTCTTTCCAGCCTTTACTGCTATGGAAAGGCCGATCTCAAGAAGATAGGGCAACATTTCGGTTTCGATTGGCGGGAGTTTTTTCCCAGGGAATGGGAGGCCTTGAATGAACTCGCGGGCGATGGCCTTGTTGAACTGGACGAGCAAGGTGGTGTCCAAGTGACCCTCCCTCTTGGACGAGTCCTGCTACGCAATATCGGCGCTGTGTTTGATGCCTATCTTGATCCGGATGCTTACAAGCACGGAGACCGCTATTACTTCTCGGTGAGCGCATAAACATGGATTCCCGTTTACACGGGAATGACGAAATGGAGTCAAACCCATACCCCCCACCCCAGCCCTCCCCCGCAAGGGGGGAGGGAGTTGTTATTCCCCCCTCCCCCTTTGCAGGAGAGGAAGTTGTATCTGCCCCCTCCCCCCTTGCGGGGGAGGGAGTAATCATTGCCTCCTCCCCCCTTGCGGGGGAGGGCTGGGGTGGGGGGTGCTTAATCCCAACCTCCTCCGAACCCCTTCTTCTCCGTGCTTTACGCAGCGAAACCACCGAACGTACCCCGGTATGGTTCATGCGTCAGGCTGGGCGTTCCGATCCAAAGTACCGTGAATTACGTGACCGGATCCCTCTTCCCCTCGAGGAGCTCTTCCGGGATCCCGTGCTTTCGGCGGAAATCTCACTCTTGCCGAAACGGATTGGGGTCGATGCGATTATCTTTTTCCAGGACATCCTCACTCCGCTTGCTCCGATGGGCGCTCCATTTCATTTCTGTCCCGGACCGGTTTTAAAGTCACCCATCCGGGCCGAAGCGGATATTGCCCAGCTTCACCTTTACGATATCTCAACGGAACTCCCCTTCGTGGGAGAGACACTCACTCTCCTTAGACATGAGTTGCTTGGGGAAATCCCATTGTTGGGATTCGCGGGCGCGCCACTCACCCTCTTCTATTTCCTGGTGGAGGGTTGTTCTCCAGGGAAAGGGTCTCACGCGGAGATCCTCTTACGCGGGAACCCAGCTCTTTCTCACCAGCTCCTAGAGAAGCTGACCGAATTGACCATCCAATATCTGGCTTACCAAATCGAATCTGGGGCGCAAGCGGTTCAGCTTTTTGAGTCCATCGCCGATCTACTGGATGGCCGGTTATACCGCACCTTCGCGCTCCCCTATCAAAAGGAGGTCTTCGCACATCTCGGCCCCATGGTGCCACGAATCCTCTTCGCCAAGGGTCTCACTGATCTCCCCGCCATGAAAGAATCCGGAGCGGATGTCCTCAGCATCCACAGCCATTGCAGTATTGAAGAGGCCCGCTCCATTGTGGGCGAAGACACCCCCATCCAAGGGAACTTGAACAACCGGTTGCTCGCGGAGGGCTCCTGGGAGGAACTCGAAAAGGCTCTTGAGGTGTGCTTGGCTTCAGGCCACCAACGGGGGCATGTCCTCAACCTGGACCATGGACTCTTGCAGCACACCCCCTGGGAGCGGGTGGAGTGGGTGGTGGAGAGGACCAAGGGTGGAATACAACACAAGCGTGGGGAGATTCTAGAAAAGATGTATTCCCATCGAACGAAACCACCTAAAGGTATGCCAGAGGCTCAGGATCTCATCCGAGAGGATCGGGAGCGTTGATTCGATTCAGTCAAGGCCGATCCCTCCTCATCCCCGCCACTCCCAGCATCACCCACCCCACTATCAAGGCCACCCCGCCAATAGGTGTCACCGCTCCCCACCAGCGTGCTCCCGTCAGCACCAACAGGTATAGGCTCCCTGAAAAAACCAGGATTCCCACAGAGAATGCCCAACCCGCGAGATGGAGTCTCCGATTGTTCCATGTGGAGCTGAGCGCCGCGATCCCCAGCAAGGCCAAGGCATGCAGGAGATGATAACGCGCCCCGGTCTCGAAGATGGCCAGCATCTCCGGCGTCACCTTCTCCTTGAGTCCATGGGCCCCGAAGACCCCCGCCATGACTCCTGTGGCGCCAGCGATCGAGGTGATCACCAACCAGTGATGACTCTTCATGATGGGAAAAGAGTCTACCCTTTACTCGCGGACTGAAAACCCTTATGAGATTCACCATTCATCATGCGTCTCTTTGTTATCGGGGTCGGCCCGCTCCCTTTCTACCGTTCTCCACGTCCCGCTACCGCGCTCTCGGATGGCACCTGGCAGGCCGTTCAACCCTTGCTGGAAGATGGCCACCATGTACGCGTGGTCACCATGGAGTTCGGTCAACGTGAAACTCCGGAGATCGAGTATCTTCAACGTCCGGAAGAGATCTCACCTCTTCTGGAGCATCAGGCTTACCCCGAACCCTTGCGAGAGTCTCGCGTCAAGATCGCGCGCCAAGTCCAACAATCCCTCGCAGCTTTCCACCCCGATGCGGTCATCAGCGCCGGCTCGGTGATCGCCTCCTGGGTGACCACCCAACTCCGCCATAAACTCCCCCTCTGGTATGACCTGAAGGGTGCTTTTCTGCCAGAACTTCAGCTGCGCATGGAATCCCCCGATGCCGAGGCCACCTTCGAAACCTTCGCGGTCTACAAACAGGTCCTCCTCCGCGGCGACCGTTTCAGCGCGGTCACCCAGCGTCAGGCCGATATGGTCATGGGCGAGTTGGGGATGGTGGGTAGACTCAATCCGGCCACCCTGAAAGACCCCCTCGTTACTGTCAAACCGACCGGCCTCGCCCCTAACAGCCCCAGACGTTGTCCGGGGAGCGGACGTATCCGGGGAAGGTTATGCAAGCCAAAAGATTTCGTCCTTTTTTCCTCGGGTGGCTTCAACACCTGGCAGGACACACGTTCATTTTTCCTCGCTGTGGAACGTGTGCTACTTACACGTGAGGATGTCTGTTTTGTCTGCATTGGAGGCGGCATCGGCGGACATCACGACCAGGGCTATGAGTCCTTCAAGAAGTGGGCCCGCCGGAGCGCGGTGCGCGACCGGATCTTCCTGGAGGGATGGGTTCCACAAGACCAGGTAATTGAGTATGAGTCCGAGGCCGATCTTGGATTGAATTTTGACCTCGATGTCCCTGAAAGCCACTATGGCGACCGTTCCCGCTTCCTGTCCTGGATGGCACGGGGTATCGGAATCGCCACTACACCAGTTTCACCTCCCTCGAAAGTCTTGGTTGAGAAAGGGCTGGCTCTTGGCCTCCCAGTGGGCGATCCCTCGGGCGCGGCGGCACGCATCCTCCAGACATTCGAAAATCGAGGAGCCCTCGGCACTATGACCCAAGCCGCCGAGGAGTTTGTCCGTACTCACTGGACCTATCGCGAGACTACCAAGCACCTGCGCGAATGGGCGGCACACCCTACCCTGGCTGGCGATAACAAGAAATGGTTCAAAGAAGACCAACTGAGCCTGCAAGCTGAGCTTGGTTCCTTGGAACTCGCGCTTGATTATGTCTTCACCGGCCCAGAACGACGCGCTGGCAATGGTTTCTGGTGGGCGCTTCGTTCGCTCCTGGCGCAACGCTGGCCCTGGCCGGATGGACGGAAATGGTGGGAAGCGAGCCGGTTACGGGATGGCTGAAGAATCCGAGATCGAAAACCATCCCTCCGCCAGCCGCCAGGTCGCACGCGGCACTCTTATTCTGACCGCTTTTCAATTCGCCTCCAAACCTCTCTTCGCGATTTACTTCATTCTTTTAGGCAATCGTGCCCTCTTTCCCTCTGAGTCCTATGGCCGCTTGGAAACCTTGCTGGCCCTGGTCAACACCTTCCTCATCTTCTCGGATTGCGGACTCGAAACTTACACTACCCGTGGAATCGCACGTGATCCGGCATCAACCAAAAGTTGGCTTCCTGGCCAGCTGACACTCAAAGCAGTTCTGACTTTGATATCCACCACAGGGCTCCTGATTTGGCTTGTCGGAACCAGCCTGGCTCGTGGTGAGGGTCTCGACTTTGGAGTTTGGTTGGCCACTGGAATCCTTCTGATTGCTTTGTCCGCCCAGTCTTATCTCCGTGCTGTCAGCCGTGGTCATTACCGGATGGATGTGGAAGGGAAGATGGGGGTGATCGAGAAGGCAGTAACCCTTGGGGTGGGCTGTTTGGTCCTGTTCACTTTTGCGAACCTTACCTGTGTCGCTGCTGCCTTTGCGTTTGGCGGTCTCAGCGCCGCTACCTATGCCTTACTCGTGACAAAACGTTTTGAAAACGGTCTCCAACTGGGTTTTCCAGTCTCCTGGCATACTCTCAAAAACTCGTTTCCCTTCGCTCTGAGCTCCCTCTGCATCGGTCTGTTTTTTAACATCGACAGGATTTTCCTGAGTTTTTGGAGTGATTCCTGGGTCGCTTCCTACTCACGCGGTCTTCGTTTGGTCCTCGCGCTGTTACTATTTCCCCAGATGCTCAGCATCGCGGTCTATCCCACCCTTTCGCGACTGAAAGACCACTCCCTCGAACGTCTTCATGTCTCCCGCCGTGCCCTACAAGGAATCCTGCTCATTGCCCTTCCCTGCACCACCGGAACCTTCGTTCTAGCTGGCCCTTTGATGGATCTCCTCTATGGGGCCGATGGATCCGCCTCAACCAGAATGTGGGCAGGTTGGTTGGGAGCCGATTCATCCCTAGGCAATCAAACCGAGGCTGCCTGTCTGAGAATTCTCATCCTGGGGCTACCCTTCACCTGTGGGAACTACCTCTTCGGTCCAGCCCTGAATGCCCTCGACCGTGAAACCTGGAATCTCAAGGCTAGTGCTTTCACTCTCGGAATTAGTTGGATCCTTCAAATCTTCTTGATCTTTTTTTTCGGACCGGCTGGAGCGGCACTCGCAACAACCCTTACGCAAGCCTTCTATTGCTTCTGTCTTTATTGGTTTTTAAGAAAAGAGGATCCGAGCTGGTTTGCTGGAACCCGGTGGAAAACCATCGCTGGGACCTCTCTTGCAATGGCCCTTCTTCTCACTCCGTTATGTGGCCTTTCTGTCCTTATTCAGGCTGGAATTGGTGGTTTGATATATGGTTTCACCATCTGGGTGATGGGGTTGTGGCCAAATCTCCTCAAAGTCCGTAAAAACTGAGAACCATGGGTGAACATTCCAGGAGATGCTTTTTTCCATATCCAAACCCCTTTACGGCTTTACATGCTGTCGACACAATACCCACCCTGATCAGTGTTTGATTCCATCCATCGAGGTTATATCCCATGTCCATGACCCCACGTGAACGGTTCATCGCCGCGCTCAATCGTCAACCCCTCACCGGACGGGTTCCCCATATGGAGTTGGTCTTCTTCCTGACCATGGAGGCTTTCGGGAAAGTATTCCCAGGTCACCGGAGCTATGGTCAATGGGATCAAATGGAGGAAAAAGAACGTCAGCTCCACCGCAATGACATGGCGGATATCTTCATCGCCACCGCGGAACGGTATGAGCACTCCGCTATCTTTGTTCACCCCAATCCTGGAACTGAGGAGGAGGCCATCCGGCTGGTGCATCTCATCCGGGAAAAAACAGGTGACAAGTTCTTTCTCATGCTGCATGGTGATGCCACCTTCGCGATCCCTGACGGCAATGCGATGTATGATTTCTCCTATCGCATGGCGGATGATCCTGAAGGGTTAAAGGCCGAGGCGGACCGTGAAGTCAAAGCAGCGCTCGAGAAAGCTGAACGGCTCAAAAAGGCAGGTGGACTAGACGGTTTCGCTTTGTGTTCCGATTATTGCTTGAATACAGGCCCCTTCCTCTCACCCAACCAATTCAGTCAGTTTGTCACCCCCTACCTCGCGGAGTTGATCGCCGGCTACCGGGCCATGGGTTTCTATGTCATCAAGCATACCGATGGCAACATCATGCCGATCCTGGACCAGCTCATCCAGGCCAAACCCCATGCTCTTCATTCTCTCGATCCACAAGCGGGAGTCGATATCGCCGAGGTCAAACGTCTTTACGGAAAAGAAGTGTGTCTGATTGGAAATGTCAACTGCGGGATGCTTGATACGGGTACTGTGGAGGAAGTCAAAAAATCCGCGCGTTACGCACTCCAGAGTGGAATGCCGGGATATGGTTACGTCTTCTCCACCAGCAACTGCGTTTATACAGGCATGAGGTTGGCGCAATACGAAACCATGCTGAGTGTTTGGCGGGAGGAAGGGAATTATCCTCAAAAAGAAATACAATAAGAACAAACATTTAAAGAGGCCCCAACATGAATCGCTGCAAGTCAATAATCCTTATTCTTTCTATTTGCAACGTGATAACAGCACAGTGCCAGGAAAAAACAGTTCAACAAAATAGTCTTCAATCCACTTCGACAAAAACGACACCCAATGACCCGTTTTTTGACAGGCAATACTATTTTCAAAAGTTGAACGTGCTTGAGGCATGGACAATCACTCGTGGCACCCCTGAGGTCTTGATTGGTTTTGTAGAGGCTGGTTTTGATCCAACACACGAGGAATTCCAAAACGGTCGTGTCGAGGTATATCAACTTCCAGGGATGGACCATAGTTCCGCACAAGATTGGCATGAAATCAATCATGGGACGAACACCGTGGGCGAAGTCATTGCTGAGGCCCACAATGGCAAGGGGATTGCCGGTCTAGCACCGGACTGCAAGGTGATAGTTGTTGAGACGGGTCACGACAAGTCAAAAAACTATGAACTTCAGATTGAAAATCACGGGAAATCAATTCGTTATCTGGCAGACCGTGGGTGTAAAGTCATTAATTGCAGCGTGATTCTCCACCCGAAAAACAAGCAGGATTTCGAGTACGCGATTGATCGAGATGTTGTTATTGTGGTTGCTTCGGGAAATGGAAACCAAAGCAGCCCTTTTACCCCAAGTGTTGATCTTCCATCGCTCGTTGTTGGTGGCCTTGACATGAACGACGAGCGCTTTGTTGATAAAAACATAGTAAGAGATGGAAAGTTAATTTCAGGATCAAACTATGGCGTAGGATTGTGTGTAATGGCTCCCTGTCGTGATCTTATCTTTTGCAGAGCACATGATCCCCGAGTCGATCCCACCCTGCCGGATGACCACTGGATAAATACAAATTTCGGACCTGCTCGCCGGGGATACATCCACCGTATCAATGGTGGTGGTACATCGAGTGCGGCCCCCATGGCCACGGCTCTTGTTGCTCTGATCCGCTCGATTCGACCTGATCTCGACCTCAGATCCGTTATTAAAATTGCCGAACAGGGAGCAGATGATCTTGGTGAGGAGGGTTGGGATGAGTTCACCGGCTATGGAGGAATCAACTTCTACCGCTCACTCCAAATCGCCCAAACTTGGCCAGAAAAAAATCCATCGAACAAGATCAATGTAGGCGAAGACAAATAACCGAGCCTGAACTCCGGCATTTCCAGCAAAAATTTGAAAAGACGAGACAACTCGATCAGAAGAACAACATCCGGACTCCCACGAACGCCAACAAGACCCCAAACGGAATCCTCAACCGATTGGGTTCCATCTTTACCGCCAACCAAGTCCCAAGTTGCGCGGTAAACATTGCAGTGGTTGCAATCAGGACGAAAGCCACCATATTCACATAACCCAACGAGTAAGCGGGACGTCCTTCCGCGCCCCATCCACTCAGCACCCATCCAACCGTACCTGAAACCGCGGTAAATACAATCAATCCGCTTGAGTCGGCTACCGCACGATTCATGGGGAGATCCAACACAAGATGCAACAGGGGGACCGTGATGATCCCCCCACCCACACCCAGAACGGATGAAACCAGACCACTCACTCCCCCAACCATGATGAGGCTCGACGGGGTGATATCCCGCTCCCCCTTGGCATGATTCGCTGGGACTGGCCGCAAGAACTGGAATGCGACGAAAAGAGCTGTCAATCCAAAGACGCGCTGAAGAAAAATTCCCCCCAGAATGTCTCCAATTTTAGAACCAACCAATGCGGAAGGTATCGCCATAGCCGACATCAGGAAAACTGCTCGGGTGTCAATAGAACCATGGAAGCTATGACCCACGGCTGAGGAGATAGAGGCAACCAAAATGATCGCCAGACTGGTGGCAACTGCCACCTTCATGGCGATATCTGGCGATACTCCCAAAAAGACAAAACCATAGTGCAAACAGGGGACAAAGAGGATCCCGCCCCCAACTCCGAGCATTCCCCCAACCAGTCCGCCAATCAATCCAACAGACAGAAAAAGAACTAGAATTCCGGGCGTCATCCGCCCTGCTCAACCAAGAATTCAATTTCATACTTACGTGTTTCACCTGGTTCAAGTTGGATGAGGCGTCCCGCTTGGCGTTCCTTTGCTCGTCCCAGAGGGTATCCGGTACCTGGCTCCAGCCCACAAACATAATCTTGCTGTCCAATCATCTTCCATTGGGTGAAATAGGGGAGTTGATCCAGACGGTACCGCAACCGGATCGCCAAACCGCCCAAGAGCTTGGGATTACGTAACCGTACAGTGGCTTTTCCTTCAGCATCATGCTCAAGATGATGGAAGTAGCACTTCTCGGCATAGCCCGGTTGCGGTGGAGCAAACCGGCAAGCATCCTCAGCCCCCTTGGCGGCTTCAGCATCTCGCGGTTCGACCTTAGAGGCATTCGCTTCAAGCACCGAAAACTCGGAGACAAGGGGATACCCAAAGTTGCAGTGATAAAGGATCTGGTGTGGTGTTGAACGGAATCCTTCATTGGTCACTTCATCACGGAGGATCAGACCAGGAACTCCCAGGCGTGTCTCGATCTGCCGCCGCAACACAAGATTCTCTCCAAAGATGACAGACTCCCGCATGGTTCCTGAGAGACGCATGACATAGTCCTCCCCCTCCCAACCCTCGGAAAGACTGATTGATGAAGCAGGCAGCGAAGTATATCTGCCGTGTAAACCGAGGTCGGTGTCCCCATCCTTGCCCGGCGCCCCCATATAGGTCAACCCACAGGTGGTCACCATGCCTCCAGGGAAGATCCGCAACCAGCCAAGCCCCTTCTCATCAAAACGAGAAGGATGCGCATCACCTGCGGCGGAATGCCAAGCCAGGCTCGCACCAAAGAACCAGGCCCGGCTGATATCCATACCACGATCAAGAAGGACATCGAACTCAAAACCTGCCCCAGTACGGACTTCAACCACTCCGGCCCCTTTCCCCGGCCCTTCAGCCAGATCAACACGCCGCAGGCCACAGACCTGTGCCATGGAACCGAAGGACTGAATAAGATTCTCACGTTTGTACGACTGACCGAACAGATTAGGCATGATACTCCTCCTTTAAGACAGTTTTTTTATGAAATATCATAACTCGATGTCAAGAGACTCGAGCAAACGGTCAAGGTCCTCAGAGTTGAAAAAGTGAACTTCAATGACACCAGAGCCGTCTTTGTTCTTTCGTACCAGAACTTTTGTACGAAGTCTTTCCTGAAGAGCTTCCTGAATTGAGTTCCAATGGGTATCAAGGGGATGTTGTGAAGAAGGGGATTTGGGCTTGGAACGAGTCGAGGAAGATTCGGCTGTCTGGGGTGCTGGAGTTGCCAGGAAGTGCTCAAGATCGCGAACGGATGCTCTATTCTCCAGCACATAAGACCATGCTTCGAGACATTTCTCCTCCGCCAAACCCGCCAAAATTTTCGCATGACCTTGGCTAATGGTCCCATTCTGGACCGATTGCTGGACATAATCTGGAAGATCGAGAAGACGTAGAAGGTTGGCCACCACCGCGCGGCTCTTCCCGACACGGTCCGCCACCTCCTGTTGTGTGAGCCCAGCTCCACCTTCGCCAACACCCTCAAGAAGACGGCGGTATGCACGCGCTTCCTCAATTGGATTCAGGTTCTCACGTTGGATATTTTCAACAAGGGCAATCTCCAACATCTCCGCTTCACCGGCTTCATGGACAATGGCAGGAACTTGTTGAAGCCCAGCCATTTGGGCGGCACGTAGACGGCGCTCTCCGGCAATAATCTGATAGGTGTTCTCCACTACATCAAGAGGACGGACTAAAACAGGTTCCAGAAGACCATGCTGACGGATGGATTGGGCCAATTCCTCAAGAGCCTGGGGATCTATTTCGACACGTGGCTGGTAGGGATTTGGACTAATGGTCTCAATAGGTACTTCCCGCACCGGAGAGTCCATCGAGTCAAAAGTGGTGGATTGCTCCAGAGAAGCCCCCACATTTGGTTGAAAACTTGGTCTTTCCCCAAGCAAAGTGGCCAGTCCACGTCCAAGACCTCTACGTACCATGATTCAGAATCTCCTTTGTCAATTCCATATACGCTTTAGCCCCTCTTGACCAGATGTCATAGAGGATGATGGGAAGCCCATGGCTGGGGGCTTCACTCAGACGGACATTACGCGGAATAGTCGACTTGAAGACCTTGTCGCCATAATGCTTACGAAGTTCATTCTCGACTTCCAAGGACAGATTGGTGCGTGAGTCCACCATGGTAATCAGTAGGCCCATCAGTTCCAATCCAGGATTGGTATTGGTCCGAGCGAACTCAAAAGACTCGATAATGTCAGTCAAACCCTCCAAAGCAAAATACTCTGCTTGAACCGGGACAAGGAGATGGGTTGCCGCGGAAAGGGCATTGAAGGTCAGAAGGTTCAGGGAGGGGGGACAATCCAGGAAGACGAAGGAGTAGTTATGGCCATTTTGAAACAATCGCGAAAGCATCCGGGATACACAATGACTCGCATCAGGAATACCTGAAAGCAACCGTTCCGCACCAACGAGGTCCGAACAGCCCGTAAGAATATCCAAATGAGGAATCGTGGGATGAGGCAGCGGTTTGGGCTGAACCGAGGGATCCAAGAGGAGATCCAGCAAACTCGGTGCTTCCTGGCTCTCGCAAGCGATCCCACTGGTGGCATTACACTGAGGATCGAGATCAATAATGAGAGTTCGATTATCCGAGGCAGCCAGACACGCGGCAACGTTGATGACAGTGGTGGTTTTCCCTACCCCACCCTTTTGATTGGCCACAGCGACCACATATGGCCGTCGGCTCAGCTCCCCCTGCCCGTTAGAAGACACCCTCTCCGACCTCCAGCCAAGGAAGGAGAATAGTAGCAGGGGACAAACATTTCAAGGGTGAGAAAGAATGATTTTTTATGGTATAAGTAGGTGAAAGGGAGTGTGTTCGGTCAAACAATCCTTTAGATCAGCCATTTTGTTCCACGTGGAACATTAGGGAACCATCGCACTCTTGTCCCCCTCTGTTCCAGCGCTCTCGTAGAACCGGTCTTCCTCCAGACCTGTTCTGATATTATCCAACCGATCAAAAATCGTTGCTGTTTTCTCTGGAGAAATCTTGGTCATTGCATCCAGAATCTCTCCCCGGTCCTTGCTGCCCATGGCATTTAACACTGTGACTACTAAATCCAAACCCTCCAAATCTGGACCGACCGGAACCGGTGGTGGAACTGCCACCTCTGGATTGGGATAGGCGACCGCGAAGAGAAGATCCCCAGCTCTTTTGGGAGTCATTGCTTTCACCGCTCTGTTGATTTCATCCAATTTTGTTTTGCGTTCGGCGCTCATCTCTGACTTACGCCGTGCCTCCAACATTTTCAACTGATCCAGCTCATCACCTATCCGCTTCTGAATATTATTCAAACGATTGATTTCGCGTTTAAGGTCTTCTTGGGCCGCTAGAAGAGTCGCTTCTTGTGAGTCAAGGGACTCCTCCTTTTGCCTTAAGGCCTCTTCCTTTTGTAGGATCCTTTGAACCGTGCTTCGATATCCTTCCTCCTCATCTGTTCTTGTGACAATCGTTTCAACCCTTGGTTCCTCAGCCAGTTTGGCCTCTCTCTTCTCTCTCGCGACACGTTGTTGATTCTCATATGCAGAGAGTTCTTGTTTCACCTTCTTCTCAGCTAACCGGTCGAATGGGGCCCGTATCAGACTGCTGCCAATATCCCCCTTACTAAGCCATCCTTTCCACACAAAGTAGCACCCAACACTCATCCCTAGGCAAATGAGCAACAAGAGGCTTGTCAGTAAGATCTTTCCCTCCTTCTTTTTTCGCGACTTATGGAGCAAACCAATTTCATCGAGCATGATCTGTTCCTCCCGATTGGCATCCTCTCTCCATTTTTCGTGCTTTCTGTTCTCGAGCCTTTCCAATGTTTTCTTCTCTCTTGATCTTTCAACTAATAATTGCCTCTGCTTTGCTAGATCCTCCCGCTTGGAGAGGAGATCCTTCTCCGCAAGGTATGTCTCCTGACTTAACCTGACGAGATACCGGTACCATGCGTGTTGTTCCCCGGCTTTCCACTGAACACCCTGCTCCGGCACTAGCTCTTCACGAACATTTCCCACTGCACGCACCAGTGTATCTCTTTGACCCATGGCCTCTCTTACGACCGATTCCTGGTGGATTGTTTCCATCCTCTGAACCTCTTCCATGTGTTCTCGTAGCCTTAGCAGCTTGTCTAAACGAAACCGGTAACGTCTCATTTTTTCTGCTCACCAGGTGCACACGCTAAGGCAATGAGCTGGTTCTTTGTCGCCTCAAATTCCGAACTCCGTTCTGGTTCCTGTTTCAGAAATTGATCAGTCTCAGGTTTCTTCTCGATAGCCACATCCACATCCGCATTACTCCCCCGACGGTAAGCCCCCAGATTGATCATGTCCTCCATTTCCTCATAGGTTGCCATCCTGTTTCGGACGACCGCAGCAGCAGCCTTATGCCTGGGTTCCACTATATCATTCATGACTCGAGAGATGCTCCGAAGAGGATCTATGGCCGGGTAGTGGTTCCGGTCCGCAAGCCTCCTTGTCAAGACGATGTGCCCATCCAGGATGCCACGGACCGCATCGCTGATCGGTTCATTCATATCATCACCTTCAACCAAAACCGTGATGAGTCCCGTGATACTTCCTCGATGGGCACTGGTACCACAACGTTCCAGGAATCGCGGCAACATCATGAAAACCGACGGTGTGTACCCTCTTGAGGTTGGGGGTTCTCCTACCGCTAACCCGATCTCTCTTTGCGCAAGAGCGAGTCGAGTCACTGAATCCATCATAAATGCTACTTTCTTGCCTTCATCTCGAAAGTATTCTGCAATCGACATGGCCATATGAGCCGCCCGAATTCTTACTAATGCGGGGCGGTCGCTTGTGGCAACCACGACCACGCTTCTTGCAAGTCCTTCCGGGCCGAGATCTCTTTCGATAAAGTCTCTCACCTCACGTGA
>CAZORO010000062.1:0-16591 GCA_964581845.1 uncultured bacterium | reverse complement strand
GGAGCATTGGCACGGGATGTTACCTTCGATTGTGGGGTCGATCCTCACACGGTTCTTCTGACAGGGACTGTCACCACCTCTCAGGGATCTGTGGTTCATGGTAATAACGGTGGGGACTCCTCGGTGGCCATCAACCTTGGCGGCCTTCCTGATGGCGGCATGGCTACCATCACCTTCCAGGCTCGTATTCAATCCCCACTTGCGGTGGGAGTAACCCAGGTTGCCTGCCAGGGTTTTGTTTCTAGCGATCAGCTCAGCAACATCCCCACGGATGATCCCTCAACATCCGGGATGAACGATCCCACCGTGACACCTGTGGCAGCCTCTCCCAATGTGATGGCCACAAAGACAGACTCTCTTGTGGTGGATCTTGATGGCGATGGTCTGGTAGATGAGGGTGATACCATCCGCTACACAGTTGTCTTAACCAATACGGGAGACCGCAACGCCGATAGTGTCCTTTATAATTCGAGTGTTGATCCTTATACGACCCTTATCCTTGGTTCCGTTTCCACAACCCAGGGAACGATTACGAGTGGAAACACAGCGGGAGACACAACTGCCGGTGTCAATGTGGGTACGATCCTTGGATTGGGTGGTACTTTGACTATTCAGTACTCGGTCAAGGTTAAAATTCCCGTCCCGATGAGTGTGACCCAGGTGGAGAGCCAAGGCACGGTGACGGGATCCAACTTCGATCCTGTGAAGACAGACGACCCGGATACCTATACGCTCAATGATCCCACTGTAACTCCGCTTGACTTTGATCCGTTCATCACCGCCACAATGACCGATTTCCTATTCAATGATGTGGATGGAGACCTATTACCGGATGAAGGGGATACACTTCGTTATCTGGTGAAGATCACCAACTCGGGCCGTGAGTCCGCGGTGAATGTAAAATTCTCAACTGGGGTAAGTCCCGATGTGGCCTTGGTGGTCGGATCCGTCACCACCACTCAAGGTACCATATTGAGTGGTGGGATGGTGGGCGATGTCACTGTAACGGTGAATATGGGGACCTTGCCAGCGAATGGTGGCGTCGCATGGATCGCTTTCCTCGCCGTTATCGACAAACCCGTTCCACTGACCACGTTTCAGGTGGCCTGCCAAGGAACCGTAACCGGCAACAACTTCCAGTCTCTGTGGACGGATGATCCCGATACCGTTGCGGCGGGTGACCCGACAGTGACAGTCCTCGATTTCGAGCCGCTCATCCATGTCACCATGACCGCCAACCTGCTCACTGACCAGAACTCGAATGGGATGGTGGATCCGGGTGATACGATTCTTTACACGGCGTTGATTACTAACACCGGTAGAGAAACCGCCCTGGGAGTGGAATTCAGGAGTGGTGTTGATCCACACACCACACTTGTGATCGGTTCAGTTACCACCAGCCAGGGAACAGTGCTTGAGGGGAATGATCCCGGTCATACCAAAGTGACTGTTCTGGTGGGTAGCGTGGCCTTACTGGT
The DNA here is from genome assembly GCA_964581845.1 of uncultured bacterium. Lineage (GTDB taxonomy): Bacteria > Hinthialibacterota > Hinthialibacteria > OLB16 > OLB16 > OLB16. Next base: position 15,113 of record CAZORO010000062.1, on the reverse strand, counting down.
GGGGAGTGTCACGATCGAATTCGTGGCCAAGATCGATGATCCACTGCCGTCAGATACCCTCGAAATCTCATGTCAGGGTCAGGTTACTGGAGAGGTATTCCCAGTCACGCCTACGGATGATCCAAACACTCCTGAGCCAGATGACGCGACTGTTGTTCAAGTCTTCCAGCCACCAGTGGCAAATTGCAAAAAGAATGTCCAAAGAGCCGTTAAGGAGGGCTGTTCAATAGCGATTACTGGCCAAGAGGTCGATAATGGCTCCTTCGATCCTGATGGGGGTGACTTGACGTTCTCTCTTGAGCCATCTGGTCCGTTCTCCCCTGGAGTCACCCAGGTCACCCTTACCATCACAGATAATGAGGGTCAGGAGGCTTTTTGTGAGGCCACGATCATCGTTGAGGATGGTATGCCTCCTACAGCGGTTTGTAAGGACCTGACTGTGGCTTTGGATGAATTTGGTAAGGTGAACCTCTCACCTGAACAGTTGGATGGCGGTAGTTTTGACAACTGCACGATTCATAGCCTGACCATTTCGCCTTCGATTTTTAGTTGCGCTGATATTGGCCCCAACCGGGTCGTTCTCACTGTTATGGATTCCAGCTTCCAAATCGATCAATGCACGGCCACTGTCACTGTGGTGGATGCCTCTCCCCCGCAGGTAACCTGCAAGGACATCGAAGTTTTTCTTGGACCTGATGGCTCGGTAAGCATTACTCCCGAGCAGGTTCTCGCCAATGCCTCGGATAATTGCGGTGAGTATACTCTCCTGTCTGTCGAACCGGATACCTTTACCTGCGAAGAAGATGGTCCCAATATGGTTACTTTGACTGTCTCCGATAGCAATGGGAACCTGACCCAGTGCTCCTCGATTGTGACAGTGACAGACAATACACCTCCTTCATTCGATTGCATTGCTCCCGAGACCGTAGTGGCCGGCCCGCAAGGAACCGTTCCGGTTCCAGACTATGTATCGATCATCGTTGCCAGCGATAACTGTACCCCTCCTGATCAGTTCCTGATCCTTCAGGATCCGCCCTCGGCAACTTCTGTGGGTGTGGGTGTCACGACGATCACGATTACAGTAATTGACAATGCCAATAACACTTCGAGTTGTACATCTGAATTCACTGTTCTGGCTCCCACTCCGACACCGAGTCTGACATTTACGGCGTCTTTTACTCCGACTCCGTCCTTTAGCCCCACCCAGACCTTTAGCCCCACCATTACCGAGACACGAACTCCGACCTCTACGCGTAGTTTTACTCAGACCAGGACTTTCACCCAGTCGCGTACCTTTACACCAACCATTACTGATACACCGACTCCAACCTTTACACGCAGCTTCACTCAAACCCGCACTTTCACCCAGTCACGTACCTTTACCCTCACGCCGACTAATTCAGGAACCTTCACCAATACACCAACATCGACAGGGACACCCACTAATACTTCCACCAACTCCTTTACCCCTACCAACTCCTTTACCCCGACCATCACCTCCACGCCGGGTTGCGACAGTGGTGCTTACATGCTGCTAACCACCGGTCAGGTCGAAAAGATTGGGCATCCACCCATAATTACAGGGGGATTCTCTTACTCCAATGACCTCGCACGCGATCTGGAGCGTGCCATTGCAAACAAAGGGATACCTGCTACGGAAGACCTTGTGGTTCTTAACGGTGAAGGAGTGGTCTCTTTCGTGGAGAATCCGGGTGATGATATCGCTCAGGAATTCGTCTTCCCGTTTTCTACCGATTACCCGATCGGGCGCGCGGTTGATGTGGAGATGTCACAAAGCAATGAAGGCTTCTGGGTGCTAACCGATTTTGGTGGTATTTACCGGGCCGGTGACACCAAAGACCCCAGCGAGACCGCCCTGGTAACTGGTACCGATCTACTGCCAATCGGTTATGACATCCCGTTCGGTTTTATGCGCGCTTCCTGGCTGCCCAATCCGGGAGGAGCCTCGATCCGTGCGGTGGCTTTGGTGGTGATCGATGTCAGTGCACCGCTCAACAGGGCGGATGGTTACATCATCATCGACAGCCAGGGTGCCCGGTATCAATTCACCCCGGATGCGGGTCCTGTTACTCCCGGCACCTATGCGGCGCGGCCAGTGAACGATCCACGCAAGCTGCTCGAACCGAAGGTTCCGCCGGGTTCGTTTGAGCCCTATGACTACACCGGTACCGGTTATGCCTGGCCGTTCTTCCCCGGTCAGGATATCGGACGTGATGCCGAGCTCTTCCCAGGCTCGCAACAGGGTCTGGTGATCTTCGATGGCTGGGGCGGTATTCACGCAGTCCCGGTCGATGTTCCTACTAGCCCTGTGTTCTTCACGCGCAACGAGGATCCGGCCCATCCGGGTAATCTGATCACCACAGTTGGTATGCCATACATCGTGGCTGGCTTGGATGATCCAGAGACCCCTGAGGATGAGAGCAATGCCAGCATCTATGGCATTGATGCTTACTCGATCTTTACCGACTTCGACTTCTCGGCGGGTTGCCCGGATGGTTTCTACACGCTCGACAAGTATGGGGCGATTTATGTCTTTGGAAGCGCTCGAGTCCGTCCCGATGATCTCTCTCCAGCCTGGTCACTTCCCTTCATCTCTAGCCAGAATGCCATTGATATGGAGCTCTTTCGTTACGACGAAACCGAGGAGAAGTAGTGCTATTGAAGCAAGCTGGGTGCCCCTGATCGGGGCACCCAGTGCCAACATCAATTAAAAGAGGTTCCTCTTCATGCCTGAGTACGAGAAGTTGGGAGTCTTTTATCTGGGACGCGAGTATAACCTCAAAGAAGGTAAGCCCGAGGAAGCGCTGATCCTTTATGATTCCAAGGACCTGGTCACTCACGCGGTCTGTGTGGGGATGACTGGCAGCGGGAAGACGGGGCTGTGTATTGGCCTGCTGGAGGAGGCCGCCATCGATTCCATCCCCGCGATTGTGATTGATCCCAAGGGGGATCTGTCCAACCTGCTCCTGACCTTTCCCAATCTCTCACCGGAGGATTTCCGTCCCTGGGTGAATGAGGAGGATGCCCGCCGGAAAGGTTTGACCACGGAACAATTCGCGGAGGCTCAAGCTAACCTGTGGAGGAAGGGGCTAGATGAGTGGGGACAGGACACGAGCCGGATCCAACGCCTGCGTGAGGCGGCGGAATTTCTGGTTTATACCCCCGGGAGCAGCCATGGCCTTCAGGTCTCCATTCTCAAGTCCTTCACCTGCCCTGATGCGGTTCTCAGGCAGGACCGTGATTTCCTGAAAGACCGGATCTCCTCCACGGTTACCAGCCTGTTGGCATTGGTGGGGATCGAGGCTGATCCTGTCAAAAGCCGTGAGCATGTGCTCCTTTCGACTCTTCTCTCCAAAGCCTGGGAAGAGGAGACTGATCTCGATCTGGTTTCTCTCATCCAACAGATCCAATCACCACCCGTGACTCGAGTGGGGGTGATGGACTTGGAGGCTTTCTACCCGGCCTCGGACCGTTTCGCTTTGGCTATGCGGATCAATGGATTGCTGGCCTCCCCTGGTTTCGCCAGCTGGATGGAGGGTGAGCCACTCGATATCGGTTCGGTCCTCTATACACCGGAAGGGAAGCCCCGTGTTGGCATCTTCTCAATCGCCCATCTGGCGGATGCCGAACGCATGTTCTTTGTCACCAGCCTACTGCATGAAGTTTTGGGTTGGATGCGCCGTCAGCCCGGAACCACCAGCCTGCGCGCCATCCTCTACATGGATGAGATCGCGGGATATTGCCCACCAGTTGCCAGTGTCCCCTCGAAAGGGCCCTTGCTGACACTCATGAAACAGGCACGCGCCTTTGGTTTAGGAGTTGTCCTGGCCACTCAAAATCCAGTGGATCTGGATTACAAGGGTCTCGCCAATGCGGGTACCTGGTTCATTGGACGTCTCCAAACGGACCGTGACAAGGCACGGGTCATCGAAGGCTTGGAGGGAGCTTCGGCTGCATCCGGAGTGGGCTTTGAAAGGAAGGCCATCGAGGAAATACTTTCGAAACTGACCAGCCGTGTCTTCCTGATGAAGAATATCCATGAGGACCATCCAGCCGTCTTCGAGACACGTTGGGTATTGTCGTACCTGCGAGGTCCGCTCACACGTGATCAGATCCGTGACCTCATGCGCGAGAAACGTCAAGCACGGACAGCTGAAGCCAGTGCACCAGCCCCGTCCATGGCTGTCTCAAAATCCACTCCGGCTTTCAAGGCGGGTGCTATTTCTCAACAACCGCCCGTCTTGCCGCCTGGGATCGATCAGGTGTTTGCTCCGGTTCGCATCCCACAACCCAGCGGCGCCTCCCTTGTTTACAAGTCCGCTCTCTATGGTTCGGCGAATGTCCCCTTCTCAGACGCCAAAATGGGAGTGGATTGTGAGAAACCCTATGCTTGTTTTGCCCCATTTTGTGAGGGACCGGTGGTGGTCGACTGGCTTTCCGCCTCGCCCACATCTCTCGCACAGGAGGATCTCAGAACAGAGCCGGTTACCGGCGGGACCTTTACCGCGCTGCCTCCCGTGGCCTCGGTGGCGAAGTCCTATACCACCTGGAAGAAGGACTTTACCGACGCCATAGCGAGTGGGCAGTCCCTGGAGATGTTGAGTAGCCCGGGTCTTGGCGTAATTTCCCAGCTTGGTGAAGAGGAACGAGAGTTCCGTTTGCGCTTACAGCTTCTCGCTCGTGAGAAACGTGATGAGGAGGTTGAGAAACTCCGGCAGAAATATGCCCCCAAGTTGGCGGCTCTCCAGGAACGCCTTCGCAAAGCGGAGCAGGCCCTGGAGATCCAGAAAAGTCAGGCGCGTGAGGCCAAGATGACAACTGTTTTCTCGATGGCCTCAACCCTCCTCTCCGCCGTCCTGGGACGGAAACGTGTTTCCGTGAGCACCTTGACGCGGGGAACCTCCGCCGCACGGGGTATCAGCAGAAGCATGAGAGAATCCGGCGATGTTCAACGCGCCGATGACACTGTCGAGACGATCCGCCAACAGTTAGAGGAACTGGAAATGGAATTCAAAAACGAGTCGGAAAGGATCTCGGCGCAAGTGAACTCCATGCCTGAAACACTTGAGAAAGTCTTGATAAGACCCAGGAAAACTCAAATCAAGGTACGTCTCCTGACCCTGGTTTGGATGCCTTATTGGGTGGGACAGGATGGGAATGAAACAGCCGCGTGGGGGAGTTGAATCACGGAGTGGCGAAGTCATTCGTTTTATCTACGCAATCCCTTCCGTTTTCATCGTTAACAGGAGGAAAGTTCATATGCAATCTGTAGGATGTATCTTGTGAATGGGGGAGGAATTCTCTAAACAGGCGGAGAGAGAAACCGCCAAAAACACTACGAGGTGAGTTCGGTGAAGGGATCGGCGAGGGTGCTCTGGATACCGGTTCTGATGGTTGTGATGGGGTTGCCATGGACCGCATGGCCAGATCCAGAGCAACCACGTGGTATCGAAGTTGTCCCATTGGCGGAAACCCAACCCCAGTACTCTGGTCTCAAAGAGCAAAGTTTCGGTGTTTTCGTTGGAGTGAACCAGTTCGAGGATTCCTCTGTAGTTCCTCTTCGATTCTGTTCCAAGGATGCCAGGGAAGTACGCGATTGCTTTGTGAAGGAGCTGGGCTACATCGCGCCTGAGAACGCTCGGCTTCTGGTGACTGGGGGAAAAGATGCTGGAAAGCCGAGTTATGTGAACATTGTGGATGCCATCCAATGGGCCGCTGATTCAGCGGGCCCTGAGGGATGCATCATTATTCAGATATCCACTCACGGTATCGAGGGTTATGTCTTAGCGGAGGACAGCCGCCGCCGCTCCTTGAGCGCCACCGCTATCTCGTTGTCCTGGATTGAAAATGCTCTTCTGAACTCCCGCTGCAAACGGCGCGTGTTGATTTTCGATGCCTGCCGGGAAAAAGTGTCGAGTGAGGGCGAACGTGGTATTGGGGGAGCCATGAGTGGTGATTTCGCCTCCGCCTTTGCCCAAGCGGAAGGATTCCTGACACTGAAGTCATGCAGCTCGGGGCAGTACAGCTATGAGATGGATGAGAGCGGCCATGGAGCTTTCACGCACTTCCTGTTGAAGGGATTGCGGGGGAGCGCACCCGCCGATGAAGCTGGGCTGATCACAGTGGCGAAGTTGGCACCATGGGTCCGTGAACAAGTTGAACAATGGAGCCGGGGGAAATCTGGTGGAGTTCAGGTCCCGCTCTACACCCTCGCGGAGGCAACCGGTGATCTGCCCTTGGCGGTGAGCCGTGCCTACCTGACACGTCAAGACCAGGAGAAGAAAGAGGAAATACTACGCCAACTGGCCCAGATGCTGGTGGAAGGGAAACTCACCAGCGAGCAATTTGATCTGGCAAAATCCGCTGTGGAGAATGGGTCTGCGGAAGCCATGAAAGTGGTTGATGATTTACTTGTGGGGCGTATCGCGCCCGATTATCTGAAAATGGTTTTGCCTGGAGTGCTCAAGGCTCCCAAACAAGACAAGACCGTGGATCTGAAGAAGGCTGTCGGCTTGTATACAGGAATGACAGGACGGATCGATCAGGGGCAGGCCAATAAGCTTTTCACCGAAGCCGCGGACAGTGGAAATCCAGTGGCCCGAATGTGGAAGGCCTGGCTGGAGTATCATGGATGGTGCGGCTTCAAAAAAGACAAGACCAAGGCCCAGGATGAAGCTCGTGAGGTGATCGGATCCATCGAATCCTTGGCCGCCGAGGATGATCCTGATGCTGTTTTTCTTTTGTCATGCGCCAAGGAGGATGGATTAGGAGTGGCTAAGGATCTTACAGGTGCATTGGAGGGTTTTAAGCAAGCCGCACGACAAGGGAACTCCATGGCCATGCACCAGCTTGGACTGATGTATGAGTATGGGCGTGGGGTGCAGAAAGATATGGCGATGGCGGTAGAGTGGTACCGCAAGGGAGCCGAGGACGGAAATCCCATGGCCATGAAGTGCCTGGGGATCATGTATGCGAATGGACGTGGAGTTGAGAAGAGCGAGGCGGAAGCACTGGAGTGGTACCATAGAGGAGCTGGAGCCGGCGAGCCCACATGCATGTGCAACTTGGGTGTCATGTATACGAAGGGTCTGGGGGTGGAAAAAGACAAGAAAAAGGCGGTGGAATGGTACCAGAAGGGGGCCGAAGCCGGACATGCATTGGCCATGTGCAACCTGGGGATCATGTTGGAGAATGGAAGCGGGATTGAAAAGGATGAGATGAAGGCGGTGGAGATGTACCGGAAAAGTGCCGCTGAAGGGGAATCCTTGGCGATGAAGTGCCTGGGTGTCATGTATGAGAATGGACGCGGGGTTGAGAAGGATGATGCCTTGGCGGCGGAGTGGTACCGGAAAGGGGCCGAGGGTGGAAATCCGGCGGCCATGAAATGCTTGGGAGTCATGTACGAGAATGGCCGTGGCGTGGAGAAGGATTTGGAGAAAGCAGTGGAGTGGTATCTCAAGGGGGCTGAGGCAGGAGAGGCATCAGCCATGAAATGCTTGGGTGTCATGTATGATAATGGCCGGGGAGTGGAGAAGGATGAAATCAAAGCAGTGGAGTGGTATCTCAAAGGGGCCGAGGCTGGAAATCCAACCGCCATGCACAACCTGGCGGTCGCTTATGCGAATGGCAAAGGGATAGCGAAAAATGATGTCAAAGCGGTGGAGTGGTATCGCAAGGGAGCCGAGGGCGGAGAGGTTTTATCCATGTGCAACCTTGGCTATATGTATGAAAATGGCCGGGGAGTGGAAAAGGACCTGGTGAAAGCGTTTGAATGGTACCGCAAAGGCGCCGAAGGTGGAGATCCTACGGCAATGGGGAATTTGGGTAATATGTATGAGAATGGGAAAGGGGTGGCAAAAGACAGTCAACAAGCGGTCGAGTGGTATCGTAAGGCCGCTGGTCTGGGAAGTGAACGCGCACAGAAAGATCTACAACGCCTCAAAGTGCGTTGACTATCATAGATCTTAATTCATGAGTCCGGATTTTTCAGTTAATTCCTCTCACCTATCTCCTTGAGGTTCGCAGGACCGTCACCGATAAAGCCGGAAACTCATACTTGACCGTTGAGTTTTTCACTCTCGCGGATCCTGGATGTGTCCGGATTGTCTCTGGAGTCCGCCAGGAATTAAAAGCGTCACGTTCGCCGGCCTTCCCGGTGTCCTCGAGTGTCCAAATCCCCACATGGCTTCTTAAAGGAGCAAAGGCACTCAAGTCGATGATCCGTTTTTGCTTTTGGTTGGATTGGTTGACCACAAAGAGAGAGATGTCTCTCCCGTTTTCCGACAAGGTCGCGCTGATATCCAAGTGCGGATCAATGGAGGGATCTGCCTGTGTATTCACTTTCAGTGGAATCCGGCCGGCATGAGTGGCATAAAGCTGCTGGGCATAATAAGTGGGAGTCTTGAAGAGATCTGAATTACTGGTTTGGATGATTCCGGAACAGAAACTGTCTGTTAGATTGCTGCGGTTGGCGATTTCGATGAGATCGCAGTTACGGTGCATCAGGTTGTGGTAACGGCTGCACCAGAGGGCATTGTCCAGTGTCCAGAGCATTCCCCTTCCCAAGCCCCATTCTCCAGCGGTGGTGTTCCACTCCGTGATCCCCAAGCGGATGTCCTTTCCGGGCGCGTTCTCCTGGATTATCCGGCGGCAGTCCTCAATGTTTTGCTGCATGGCGGCGAGGTTGTTGCAGCCATAATGGTGAGGACATATGTAGTCAATATATTCGCTGGCATTGCGCACCAGCCCAGGAGAAGGGAATGCCGCTAATAATTTGATGGAGGGATCCACCTGCTTCATGGCCTTGCAAAATGCCGTAATTCCCGATTGGTAATTCTCATCACCCAATTCATTCCCAATTTGCCAATACTTCACACCGTAAGGATCTGAATGTCCATTTGCTGCACGGAGTTTGCCCATGGGGGAGTCTGGAGCTGCGTTGAAGTACTCCACTTCATCGGCTGCGTCTTGCGGTGTTTTGCCAGTAAAGCGGACACAGATCAATGGCTCAGCCTCCACCCATTGGCAGAGTTTGACAAACTCCTCCAAGCCAGCGTTGCCCGGCTCCAGTCCACCCCAGGCAGTTGTGAAAGGAACCCGGTTGGCGGGGTCGCCGATGGTGTCTCGCCAGTCGAATCCCTCGGTGGTGCTCCCCCCAAAACGGATGATCCCTGGCTTTAATGCCTTGAGGGCCTCCGCAACATCCCTTCGCCACCCAAACACGGTGTCCGTGGGCATGAGCGAGACCTGGTCAATCCAGAGGGTTCCGGGACCACGAAAGGAGATGGTGAGCGTGGCATGTTCATCCGTTTGCGTGGGAGTAAGTGTGGTCTCGAATCGTTGCCACTGTTCGCCAGGTTGAAATGAAGCCATGGCGTAGGCCGTACCCTTCCCCCACAGCGCAATCGCCACGGGTTGCTTCATCTCCATGCAACGCAGCGATAAGGCAAACCGAAGGGGTTCATTTCTCTTGACATAAATACCGCTCTGGGAAATCCCCAATGTGCAGGAATCTCCTGCTTTTTGTAGGATACGTTGAGAGTACTTCCCATTGAATGTGTTTTCCTCATCGCGCATGTATTCACCCCGGTGTACAGCTCCATCGGGGTACCAAGGTTTCTCGATTGGGTCTATCTCCTTACGGAAGGAGACTTTGTATTCAGGAACTCCCTCGAAACCGCCATCAAAAACTTTTTCGGCAAACATGGAGGGTGTCAACCCGCACAGATATTCGATGAACTGGCCGTATTGAAATGGGCTGATCATCCCTTCATTGATTGGTTCATGAGTCACGATGATTGTTGACATATCGGCACCATGCCCTGCGGATGGTTCCGCCGGAACTATACCAGGTATCAAAACAGACAGACAGACAAGGACCAAACAAGAGATGTAGCGCTTCATCGGAGTTGCTCCCCGGATGTTTGATTGAGATCATATTCCGATCCAGAAAGAATGCTGACACCCATGTTGGGTGATGACAAGCTGGAAAAGGAAACGGACCAAAAGTATTAGGGAGATGTTTTCCAATACACACTCAGTTCGAAGAGCTGTTTCTGAGGAGTCTCATCACTTTCCATTACTTGAAGGAGATCCAACTGGTCAATTCCTAAACAGCAGGTACAAACCTTAACAGCTGGTCCATACCTCAACAGCTGGTCCGAACCTCAACAGCTGGTCCAGGAGTTGCACTCCTGGCCCATGCCCTTCTGTGGGAGTTCAACTTCTACGCAGCGATATTTCGCCGTAACCTCCCAGTGGAGTACAACTCCGCAAAAATAGGTTCCGCCCACGAGTGCAATTCGTGGGCGAGTTGAATGTAATAATCCAACGGTTGGGCAAGCCCCACCCTACAGGGATATTTTCAAGACAGATTTCCAGGTGGGAAGGTTAACCAAAAATCCTTATCCTGCTTGACAGAACTTCACGGGATGCCCATATTCGAGCTGGACATTAAGGCCATGAGGATCCTTTGTGAAAAGATCGGAGAACTTGATTAATGACACCTAAAGACAAATCTGTGACTCCCGAGCACCCTTTCGTCCCTACGCACTCCCTTGTCTCTCATGGAGGAAGGCTTCGGAAAGAGTCCGCATCACGGCGTACTTTCCTGCAAGCAGCGGGCCTGGGTGCGGCTGCCCTTGGTTTAGGCAGACCATCCTTTGCCGAGGAGAAGCCAAAAGTGATTCCAGGCTTTGAGAAAGCTCCCGCTGATCCAAATGCTTCTATGGATTGGAAACCCATCTCTGACCGTAAGATCCGTGTTGGAATTGTGGGGTATGGTGCATGCAAGTTTGGTGCGGCTTTTGGGTTTCAAGATCACCCTAATGTCGAGGTGGTGGCGGTCAGTGATCTTTTCCCGGATCGTTGCGCCGAACTGGCGAAAGCATGCCGTTGCGAAAAGACCTATCCGTCGCTGGAGGAACTGGTCAAGGATGACAACGTCGAAGCGGTGTTCGTGGCCACTGATGCGCCCAGTCATCCACGTCATTGCGCCGAGGTGCTTAAACACGGAAAGCATGTCGCCTCCGCCGTACCCGCTGTTTTTGGATCGCTCGAGGATGCCGATATGTTGCTTGAGGCGGTCAAAAAAAGTGGTCTCAAATACATGATGTTTGAAACCTCGTATTACCACCCGGATCTCCATGCCATGCGGCAAATCTACCGGGCGGGGGGCTTTGGAAAACTCATTTATTCCGAGGGGGAGTATTATCACTACCATTCCACTCATATCGATTCCTACAAGGGGTGGCGGATTGGTTTTATCCCCTTGTGGTATCCCACTCACTCCACGGCTTACTATGTGGGTGTGACTGGAAAGCCTTTTCTTTCTGTGTCCTGTACCGGTTCAAATGCGGGTTTCGCGGAATGGCAACCTAACGCTAACCAGTATGGGAATCGTTTTACTGATCAGGTCGCCCTTTTCCAAACCGCCGAGGGAGGTGCTTCGCGGATGCTCATGTGTTGTGGTACCTTAGAGAAGGGCGGTGAGACTGGCCGTGTGTTTGGTGAACAAGGCTGGATGGATGGGATGGAGTACCATGGCTCCATGAAGGATCTTCCCAACCTATCGCGGCCCCCACTTCCTCCCAGTGTGGAACCCGGAGGTCATGGTGGCTCGCATGGGTATCTGATGAATGAATTTGTCCTCTCCATTCTGGAGGACCGTACACCCGCCGTCGACATCATTTCGGCGTTGAACATGACTGTCTGCGGCATTATCGCGGATCAATCCGCGCGGAAAGATGGCGAACGCCTGAAGGTACCGCAGTATAGCCTTTGAGTAGCCACGGTGAGACCATTTATGGTATGAATTCTTTTTCATAAAGATTGGAGACTGTCATGAAATCGAAACATGAATGTCAGACCTCTGGACATCCCAGCCGGATGAGCTCCTCCTCACGGCGTACTTTCCTGCAAGCGGCTGGACTTGGCGCGGCTGTCCTTGGTCTGGGCAGACCATCTTTTGCCGAAGAGAAGCCGGATGTGATTCCAGGTTTTGAGCAAGCCCCCGTAGATGAGAATACATCGAAAGGATGGACTCCCATCTCTGACCGTAAGGTCCGTGTGGGCATTGTTGGATACGGTGTGTGTAAATTTGGAGCGGCTTTCGGCTTCCAGGATCACCCGAATGTCGAAGTCGTGGCGGTCAGCGACCTGTTCCCGGATCGTTGTGAAGCATTGGCCAAGGCGTGCCGTTGCAGCAAGACATATCCATCCCTGGAGGAACTTGTTAAGGATGACACCATCGAGGCTGTGTTCGTGGCCACTGACGCGCCCAGTCATGCACGGCATTGCATCGAGGTCCTTGAGCATGGTAAACATGCCGCAACAGCCGTTCCCGCCGTCTATGGATCACTGGAGGATGCTGACAAATTGCTAGAAGCGGTCAAGAAGAGTGGTCTCAAGTACATGATGTTCGAGACTTCGTGTTATCACGAAGACTGCTACGCGATGCGTCAAATCTATCAGGCTGGAGGGTTCGGTAAGCTCATCTACACGGAGGGTGAATATTACCACTACCATTCTCAGCCGATTGGTTCCTATAAGAATTGGCGGGTTGGTTCGGTTCCCTTGTGGTATCCCACCCATGCCACGGCTTATTATGTCGGTGTCACTGATAAACCTTTCATCTCCGTCTCCTGCACTGGCTCGAATGCGGGTTACCCGGAGTGGCAACCGGGAGCGAATCAATACAATAATATTTTCACCGACCAGATCGCCCTTTTTCAAACCGCCGAGGGTGGCGCCGCGCGGATGCTCATGTGCATCGGCATACGTGATAAGTTGAATGAAACAGGCCGTGTCTTTGGCGAACAAGGCTGGATGGAGGGGATGGGGTACCATGGCTCCATGAAGGATTTCCCGAACCTCTCTCGTCCACCATTGCCTCCCAGCGTGGATCCCGGCGGGCACGGTGGTTCGCATGGGTATCTCATGAATGAGTTCGTTCTCTCCATCATCGAGGACCGCAAACCATTGGTGGATATCATTCAATCGTTGAATATGACTGTCTGTGGGATTATCGCGGATCAATCCGCAAGGAAAGATGGCGAACGCTTGAAGGTGCCTCAATACAGCGTCTAAAGCACTACAGATTGTGGCCGAATGGTAATCCATCTTCTGGGTGGACCAACACCCGAAATGCTATCTTTATTCATTTTGATTGTAGTTTTTCAACTGACTGTTAGCATTTGCTGTAAAAACTTACTGAAGGAGACTTCACGTGAGTGTAACGACGCTATTCTCGATTCGAACCGCGCTTATCACTACCATCCTTTTACCGTGCCTGAACTCCCCCCAAACCACTGCCGCTACCAAACGGAAAATGGTCCGCGATGCAATGTGGATCTGGGCACATCATGAGGGAGCATATAACAACTCTTGGGGACTTCCCCGCAATTCGTCCATATCACCCATCGAAGGAGCAAAGTCTCTTGGTGTGCCAAACCTCATTATGGTCAGCTATAATGGATATCCAAAACCGCCTTTCGATGAGTATGCAGCTCCTCTTCGATCATTGAACAGAATCATGTGGTCGATCGTCGGTGCATCTGGAGCTACCTCGGACATGGAGCGGGAGCAGGTTTTTGAGTTAGCAGCGAAAATGCCAAATATCACAGGCTTGTTCATGGATGATTTCTTTAAACACGATCGAGAGAATCCTCCCCAATGGCTCGCTGAGAACAATGTTCGATTTCCGGTGCTGCTGACTTTGACGCTGCCCGAGCCAGTTGTTATTGATAAAGTGACATTAACTCAATCGGATTGGCAATCGTTTGATTACCGGTCAAGCCGTTTTGCCGTGGATTTGTCGTTGGATGGGGAGAACTTCAAAGAAGAAGGCACCGGAATTCTCCCAAACTTGTCAAGTGCAGTAGTTGCGGTAAACATGCCGAAAACCGAAGTTCGCTCCGTGCGGATCAGAATTATCGGTACTCACGACACCGATGGAGCCATGAGTTGTGGCTTACGGAGGATCCAGTTGTGGCTTGGAGAAAAGGCAATTCCGTTGAATAATATTGCAGTCACAGCCGGCTCCGAGTTCCCAGGACAACCAGCCAAGAACGTGCTCCTAAGCCATGAAAAGAATGAATGTCTTGAGGTGCCAGCCGCTTTATCGCCTGCACAGCTGTCGGATTTGCGCAATCGGTTGGGTTTAGATGATCGCAATTTAGATTTAGGAGTAACTCTGTACACACATCAACTGGATGAGCGGATTATACCTCACCTGAGATATATTGATATCGTGTCGTTATGGACATGGAAGGCTAAAGATCTGGCCCATCTGGAAGATAACGTCACTCGGTTCCAAGCGATCGCACCAGAAAAGCGGTTATTATTGGGATTATACATGTGGGATTTTGGCACTGAGAAGCCCATGCCCCTTGATATGATGAAAAAACAATGCGAACTCGCGTTGAAGTGGCTTTGCGAAGGCCGCATCGAGGGGATGATCTTTCTGGCAACCAATATTTGCGATATGGACCTGGAAGCCGTAAACTGGGCAAGGTCGTGGATCGCAGAGATCGGCGGCAAGTGGATTCGATAATGATATGAAGGATGCTTAAAAATGCAGCGGACTTGGTGGCGTTTTTTGATCTCACAATAATTTCAGGGTTGTGAATCAGGGGAAGGAGTTTAAAGCAAGGGTTGCTGCCTGTTGTGGATCTCCTACAATGGTTCAGACAGGTGGTAAAGGATACGCCGAACAACATTCAGATTAGAGATCAATTTTCCATACTCACCGCGGCGCCGCTGGGAAAAGCCCTTGGGGTCTTACCGGACCACCTGCAAGAGCAGGTTTCCCAATTCATCGCTGTAAATATACAGAGCTGTGAGATGTTTCTGAGGCTTTTGAGACGGTTTGCTGTAAGAGGCTTCCTGATACTTCCCACGCTCGAATGTACGCATACGCATGTGGGGGTATCCATTCTTGGACGGAAAGTTTCCGGTAATCGCCCCGGAATCAGCCCAGAATGACCACGGAATCGGTTGCTTTCCCGTTTTTGGGAAGTTTTCGTAAGTGGTTAATTTTAATAAGCTTAGGCTGGTCGGGGTGAAAGGATTTGAACCTTCGACATCCTGCTCCC
>CAZORO010000061.1:0-16685 GCA_964581845.1 uncultured bacterium | reverse complement strand
CGCCAAAGTCTTCGGATGGAAATCACGGATGAGGACCTCCACCAGGACAATCACCGCCGCGATCATGAATCCAAATCCGGCCCAGATGTAGGGATCTCCCTCCAGTCCAGGATTGTAGAAACATGCCAGCCCCCCAAAAACAGCGGAGAGCAGTACAAACAAGAGACGAGCGGTATAAACAAAGGACACAGTATGATTGGTTTGATCTTTTTGCATGTATGTTTTTTGGCCTGGGACTAAGATTTTTATGGCCTATCCGCCTCTATCCTGCGGGATCTGATCTGGCCTGAACCGCATCTTTCAGAGAGCACATTTAACATAAGGCCCCTTAAGGGGTTTGTGAAGGATAAAATCGCATCTGTTGTAGTTTTCCTTTCCTTGCCAACCGCACTTCCCCCTGTTACCTTCTCCTCGCCACAAACAATGCTTTCGAGGAGTCTTATGTTGTCCACATACCTAACACCTACAATCGAGATTGTGAATCCCAATCTCAAACGGGGTCATATCCAGCACGTCCTTTTTGATTTCGATGGTACTATCTCCCTCATCCGTGAGGGTTGGCAGCAGGTGATGATTCCCATGCTGGTTCGTCACCTCCTTGAACTGAACACCGGCGAATCCACCGAGCAACTCACCGCGATTGTGGAGGACTTTGTCGCTCAAACCACTGGAAAACAAACCATTTACCAAATGATCGGCCTGGCTGATTTGGTCCGCGAACGCGGCGGCTCTCCCAAAGACCCCTTTGAGTATAAACAGGAGTACCTTGACCTCCTGTGGGAGCGCATCAAGGACCGCATCCATGCCCTTGAAACTGGACAAGTCCAGCCCATCGACATGGTTGTCAAGGGATCCTATGAATTGCTTGATTTGATTAAAGTACGCCATGTCCGCATGTATGTCGCCAGCGGGACCGATGAACCTTTTGTAAGGAACGAAGCCTCACTGGTAAAGGTTATTCATTACTTTGATGGCGTATATGGAGCCAGCAAAGATTACATCAATGCCGAAAAAAAGGTGGTGATTCAAAGGATTCTCCGCGAAAACCAGGTTCCCGGAGAAACTCTCCTAACTTTTGGTGATGGGTTTGTCGAAATCGAGAACACCAAGGATGCCGGGGGAATCGCCGTAGGGGTCGCCACCAACGAAAAGGCGGGTGAGGGAATCGATCAATGGAAACGTGACCGCCTTATCAGGGCGGGAGCGGACATCATCATCCCCGAATTCCGTGATGCCAAGGTTCTGGTGCCTTATCTCTTTGGAGATATCGATCACGCCTGAGCGGGAAATAGACGATCAATGTGTTTAAAGTCGTGCCCCGCCGGAGAGGCGAATTCATTCGCCTTCTGCCAGGAGGCGGTGTTAAGGGTCATGTGGGCAACACAAGGCACATGAATTCGCCATTCCGGCTACCTTATCCAGGCGATTTTTTGTTTTCCGGCCAGTTGATATGGATAAGATTCGTCAACAACCTGAATCCGGCATGTACCTTACCCTCTCCTCGTGCAAGAATAGGATGGGTTTTCCGGGAATGGATTCCGGCTTACGTTAACCATAAGCCGTCCGATCCGTTGGTATTGTGTGGATCCTCCTGACTCAGCCTCCGGGCTTGGAGTGGTTAACATGATCAACTT
Organism: uncultured bacterium; assembly: GCA_964581845.1. Lineage (GTDB taxonomy): Bacteria > Hinthialibacterota > Hinthialibacteria > OLB16 > OLB16 > OLB16. The sequence continues at coordinate 15,051 of CAZORO010000061.1, read as the reverse complement.
TCAATGCGTGTTTCCTCTCATCCTCTTATTGGCGTTCACATCTCCGGTGTGGTCTGCCGATTCACCAGCCAAACGTCAGCTCGATTTCGCTCTTGGCCTTTTCCAACGTTCCGACTACAAGGCCGCCGCGCAAGAGTTTCAACTCTATCTCAATAACCCGGAATGGAAAGAGAAAAGGGATATCGCGGGTTTCTTCCTCGCTGAGAGCCACCGGCTAGCGTCTCAATCCACCGAAGCCGCGCAGGCCTATCAAGCACTCTTGGATGCGGGAGCTACGGGAGAATATGCGGCCAAAGCCAGCTACCGTCTGGCCAAGATCCGGCTTGATGAGGGACGTGGAGCGGAGGCCATTCCCCTCCTTCTACCATTGGTGGAGGGACTCCTCCAAGCGGAATTCCGCGAGGGTGTTCTTTACAGCCTAGGCGCGGCCTTCAGTCAGACTAAAGATTCCAAACATGCCGCCGAGTGGTGGGAAAAGTTCCGCAAAGAGTTCCCCAAAAGCCCCAATGCCCGCCGTGCCCTTTTGGGACAGGGAATCGAGGAATCACGTATTCCGGACTGCCAAAAGGCCATCGTTCATCTGGGAGAATGGCTCGCCTCGAAAGAGGCCTCCGCTGATCCCGCCTATCCCGTTGCCCTCCAGGAAATTGCACGCTGTGAGGAGCAATTGGGTAAGTCCGGGGATGCTATCGAGCATTACCTCACTCTTTCCAAGACCACGAAAGAGGAGGCTCCGCATGATCGTGCTTTGCTCTCCGCAGCGGGTATCGCCTTTGGAATGCCAGACTGGAAAGCCTTCGACCAATTAATGCCCCGGATGAGGAAGGAACTGAAAATTCCCTCCTCCAGACTGCGTTGGTTTGTCTATGAAGGCAACCGCTATTACCGTGATAATAAGTGGAAGGAGGCGCTCAAAAGCTTCGACGAGGCCTCCAAACTTGTCTCGGATGCGAACCTGCCTCCAGCGTCTGGTGAGCTCCCGCTTCCTCTCCAAATCGAGATCCGTCAAGCCTGGTGCGCTCATGCTCTAAAGGATTGGAAGTTGTCGCTGGAACATCTCGGCAAAGCTCTCGCCGGGGGAGCCTCCGGAGATGATGTGGCCTTCCTTATGGGCGAGGCTCACAAGGGACTCAGCCAATGGCCAGAGGCGGCTGACTGGTATGCGAAAGTCTCGGAATCCTCTCCACATAAACCCCTGGCCTTACGTTCGGAGACCGAAGCCTGCCACAAAGCGGGACAGTGGGAACGGGGAAGAGAAGTGGTGAAAGAGGCTCTTACCCAAGCAACCGCCGGACCAGAGCGTGTTGCCCTCCTCGTGCGAGCGGGGGACTGTGAACGGGAGCTCGGGCAGTGGGCAAATGCAGCTGTGTCCTATGCCTCAGCCTCGCTGGAGACCGCAAGCCCAGAAGTTCGCGAGAAGACCCTCTTCATGGAGGGATGGTGCCGGATTCGTGCGGAGGACTATCCCGGAGCAATTGCACCGCTGGAGCAATTGGCCTCGTCCTACCCAGATTCAACACGGATGCCGGAGGTCCTTTTCCTGCTGGGGCAGGCTTATGGCCGCACTTCAAACAGCACTTCGCAGATCCGACGCCTGGAGCAGCTGGCACAATCATTCCCCACCACCAACTGGACCGCCGAGGGACTGATGCAACTCGCCGCCACCTACGCCAAGGAGGGCAACCGGCAGGGCGTCCTCTCCAGTTTGCTCCGGTTTCAGAAGACCTTCCCCGATCAGAAGATGCAGAAGGATTATGCCTTCTGGCTGGCGGATGCCCTTGTTCAGGCGGGCAGCTATGAGACCGCCTTGGTGACCATTCAAGCGTTGACCAAGGAACCGCTCCCTGAGGAGGAGCAGGAGAGCCTTCTCTACCTAAGCGCCCTTTGCCATGAGCGTTGCAATCGCTATGACATGGCAAGGAAAGAATACCAGGAGATCCTCGCCCTTTTTCCGAAAGGGAGCACCAATTTGAGGAGCCACTTGGGCGTGGCCCGCTCCTCCAAAGCACTCGGTGATGTCGCTGAAGCCTCCCGCGAGGTGATGATTGGCTTTGAAATTCTCCATGGTGGCGCTGAGGAACAACCTTCCATCGAAGCGCAGCTCTACCTTCTTCAGGGAGACCTTGAATTCAATGCTGGCAGATTCGAGGAAGCCTACCGGGCCTATGCCCGTACCAGCATCCTCTACCGGCATCCCGAGTATACTCCACGCGCCCTTTCAGGCTCCGCGCTCTGCAAGGAAAAGCTGGGGGATGCTCAAGCAGCCGCCTCTCTCCGGGAGCAACTCAAGAGGGAGTATCCGGAGTATCATGCAGAGAGAAGTGGGCTGTGAAGTGGAAACCATGGCTATGCAGACCTTTCAACGGACCAGCCAAGAGAGAAGCAACTGATGCACTATACAAAACGGTTGGCCGCCGCTTTCGCCCTCTCCTTGTTGGTCCATGTGGCCTTGGGCTTCTATCTTGATCAGACTCCATGGACACCCGGCGCATTGGAGGGAATAGCTTCTCCCGAAAAGCTGTTCCAGGTTCAAATGGTTCCAGAGAATACAGTTGCTTTCGATGAGTCTGGCATGGGTGGTGATCCCATGGCGCGTGATGAGACCCTGCGGCGAACCTTTGAGGAGGAAGCCGATCGTGCCCCCCGCTTGCCGGATATCTCTCAAGAAGAATGGTTCTCCCCAGAAAGTATTGCTATCGCCGCTCCCGAAGATGATCTGGTGGCCCATACCGACACTGAGGTTTCCAATCTTCCTGGAGATATCAACATGGAGTCGGTCCGCTCCGAGATCATCAAGGTTCCCGAACCACGTGTTGAGGCCCCGGAACCAGATTCGCGCTCCTGGGCGCCAGAACTCTCGGAAAGTCCACCCCCTTCAGTCAACCTCGAGGCCCCAGCCCTTCCCGCGCCGATGCATGGCGAGACAGATCTTCCTCAATTTCCCGAACCACCGGTTGTTCTTCCTCCTGTGGTGAGTCACTCTGAGGACACTTTCACAGAACCTCTGCCCCCCGTGGAGATACCCAGGGAGATCCTCTCAGTGGCTCCACTTGAACCAAAGGGTATTCCTCCTGAGCTCCCCGGGGATCGCGCGGAATTCAAGGAGTGGGATGAGCTCCTTGATGTGAAGCTCACCACCTATCGTCCCCCCAAAGGGCTTGGCTTTTTCCGCGCCGAGGTAACACCGAATGAAGAGGCCGGTCAGCTGCGCGCCATGTCCAAGGATGTGCTCTTCGCCATCGATGCCTCCGGTAGTATGGGGGGGCCAGTTTTTGAGGGACTCAAACAGGGTTTGGCGAACTCATTGCCGCTCCTGAGGAGCAGCGACCGCTTCAATGTGCTTTCTTTCCGGGCCGATGTGATTGCTCTCAATGCCGGTCTCTGGCCGGCAACCGAAAAGAATTTAGCGGCGGCCAAGGATTTCATCCTCAGTCAGGAAGCCTCTGGAAAGACAGACATTTACCGGTCCCTCTCGGGAATCGTTCGATCTTTACCTCCCGGTGACCGTCCATTCCTCATCATTCTGTGCACGGATGGACGATCAACCATCGGTCTTCAGGATAGCCGTGAAATCATCAATGCCCTCTCGGTGAATAACCAACTCCGCGCTGCCATTCATGTCTTTGGCGTGGGTGAAACAGTTGACCGGTACCTTCTGCGTTTGCTGGCTTACCGCAACAAAGGAGTGGCACGTTTCGCCACCAGCGCCCAAAGCATTCCCAAGGAACTGGAAAGCCTGATAAAAGAGCTTTCTGATCCCATTCTTGTGGATGTTCAGGTTGACCTTTCCGGAATGACTGAGGAGGAGTCCTATCCCCTTGTGCTTCCCGATCTTTACCGTGGCGGACGCATTGAATTCTTTGGAAGGTTTGACCGTGAGAAAAAAATTGCCCTGCGTTTAACAGGTAATGTCCGGGGGAACCTTAAAGAGTTTGTTTACCGGGGTGACCTTCCCAAACCGGATTCCTCCAAAGCCCCGATTGCCGAGGGCTGGGCCTCGGCCAAGGCGTTTCACCTGGTATCGAGGAATCTCGAACTCGGCGAGAGTGAAGAGAGGACAAATACCATCCGCGATCTGGTAAGGACTTTCAGTCTGGAAATCCCCACTAGGTGATTCTCCTCATGTTTTATGAATCGGTGCGTGGAGTATCTTCCCCCAACCCGATCTCAGCTGGTCCAGGAGTTGAACTCCTGGACGAGGCAAATTTAGATATGAGGGATCTTGCTTATTCTTTCACTGGCAATTGGGACACTCACTCGGGCAATCAGGACACACCGTTGCCAGAACCTTATGGACAACTTCCTTCAACTTTTCCACCACACAATCCATGGGTTGGACTGGTGCTGGGATTAAGGGCGGTACCGGGCCAACAGTCGGTGAGGGTATACGTGCACGGAAGAAGAGCTGGTCATCTGGATCTTTGATACGGAGCGCCACCTTAGCGGGTGACTTGGTCTGGCCAGCCTTTATAAGAACTGTGTTCCATCCCCGTTTGAGCATCACCTCGAAACGATCCTGGTCAAGTCCGAAACGGCGGTTTTTCTCGATCGAATGAATCTCTTTCCCATTCACCCACAGACGTGTGGGTGAGTTCGAGGCGAAAAAGGTTGTGGCCTGACGGTCATCAGAGGAGAAAACTACGGAACTCAAGTAAGAGACGGCTGGTTCCGCTCCAGTAAGATCTTTCAACTCTACAACTCCATCCGCGGTTTGTACGGGCTTCCAAGTGGTTTCTTCACCGCCGGGGGCTTCGGGCGGGTAAGCCTGATCCATCCCCTTACCCTCCTCGTTCGGGAAGGGGCCAGCAACCTGCCAGTTTCTAATCAAGTTCTGGTAAGGTTGGACCACCACTGCGTCAAGAGCGGCACTGAGATCCGTGCTCTCCTCTTTGCTCCCGGAAAGAACCGCTTCGATAAGGTTCTCGCCTGCGTTCAGACGGGTCCACTCCTGAACGGGTTTGCCTCCATTCATGAAAGTGATGGATGAGGAGCCTTTTGAATCTACGATTACTGGGGTGAGTGTGTACTTGTCATACTCCGCCACAGGGATCTTGAGTTGAACACGAGTTCCCGCTGGTCCCGCGATCCTGATTGCCGTGTGGTTAATAGCCTCCTTGGGCAATAGGGAATCGGTGACAATTCCCACCCCGGCGGGAAGGTTCTCACGAACAAGAATCTGTTCGGCATCCACCGCTCCGGGAATAATGGGACCATGAGGGATGCGTTCCTCGACTGGCACGCTCGCGAAGAAATTCTCTCCACCCGGCGCCTGATACCAGTAAGCCATCGAACTATAGTCGTTCTTTTGCCGGTCTTTCTCCTGAGCGGTGTAGTTCTCAATCGTCATGCGGTAAGACTGATTGAATGGGATGTCATCGGCGATGTGCCAGCGGTAGACGGATTGGGCCCTGCCAGAATTCCATTCCTCCTTGGTGACACAGCCATGGTAGGGATTCACGAAGGTCCGGATCCCCCAGGCATCCCCGAAATAGTCCTCCGAACCGGTCCCAAAAGTGGAGGGGAATTTCTCTCCATCCACATAAACCTTCTCATCTCCCTCACCCCACCAGCCACCATGCAGGTTGTCGGGAAAGAGTGCCGCTCCCACGAAACGCCCCTTCCCTGTGCACTCGAGGAGGGGGTAATCAAAGTCCTTGCTGATGGGGTCACGGCGCCAGCGGGCATGGAAGTAGGCGGCATTAGCGGAGGGGGAACCGGGACTCCAGGCTGCTTTGAACTTCAGATCGGCGGGGGCCTCCCCCTGGTTGGTGGCCACGATCCGTGCCGACTTCTGGAAAGGCATCCGCCAATAGCAATAGTTCAGATCCGCTGTAATGCCCATCGGCAGACTCTTGTACTCCGCCTCTTCCCAGGCATCCCCGAAGAAATCGCCAATCGGTGCTTCAACCGCAGCCTTCTCGGCGCCATCCCAGAAGATTTGGAGTAGAACCTTGCGGCGGGCAAACCGCTCGGGAGAGTTCAACTTGGCGAAAAGCTGACGAATGGTTCCAGGATTGTTGAATTCCGCGAGCGTTTGTGGCTGTCCCGGTTCCAGACAGAGAGCCTTCTCAATGAATTGCATCCCATCCACCGGCTGAGGATCCACTCCTGAATTCTTGAGCGCCTCGCAAATCCGGTTGAGTTCGGCTTCCTCCTCGGCTGTCCGTTTCATTCTGAAGGTGGTAACACGGGTCTCCTTGGAGAAGGTGGTGTATCCGATGTGGTAGTACTGCTTCTGGGCACTGTCCGCGGTGACTTTACAACTCTTGGCATAAGGGATGGGCATGTAGCAATTCGAGGCTGGATTATCTCCCCCCAAATCCACACGCCTTTGCCAGACCAAGGGCCGTGGGAAGGGGGATTTATCGGCGTTGAACAAGTCATTGAAATCAAACTCACATGATGGAGTCGTGGCTCCATCGAAGTAGAAGCGGATCTTACCCTGCGGATTGGCGGACCAGATCCTGAAGATGCACCCCGGCCCCTCCATTTCAGCCATAACCGCCTCGCCGGAGGGCTCAACCCTCAGATAGTTCCCCGCGTCTCCATTCGCATCCCAATCCACATACTCGTTCTTGGCTTCATCGTATTTTGAACGCTGGTCATAGCTGGAGAACTGTTTACAGGTAACCCCCTCCTCCTCAAGCGTGGCCAGACGGTCCAAATCGATGAGCCGGTCTAGGAAATGGACCACACCCAGTGGTGTCGGCGTGCTGGTCGGCGTCGGTGTAAAGGTGGCGGTGAAGGTTGGAGTGCTTGTCACCGTCGGTGTCTCCGTGGAAGTGGCGGTGGATGAGGGTGTGGATGTCAGGGTTGGTGTGCAGGTCGGAGTGACTGTCGATGTGAAAGTACAGGTGGGTGTCAAGGTGGACGTCGAGGTATATGTTGGAGTTGGCTCCAAAGTGAAAGTGCTGGTAGGAGTCGGAGTTGGAGCTTCCGTATTTGTGGGAGTAGGCGCTGGCTGACTTGCTGCCTCCCCACTGGCCTCCTGAACACCTTCCGAATGAGATTCGGCTGTGGCGGACTCAGGAGCGGGACCACCCTTGGCACCTGAATCCTCTTGTACTTGAGCAGCCGGGGCAAGCCAGAGTGCCCATCCCACTAAAATGGTGAATAGTAGCGCAATGTTTCCGCGCATCGTTCGTTCCCCCTCTCCCCAACGATCGCGCCCTCAACCGGCATACCGGCCGGATGGTGGTGTATATAGAAGGAAATTACATGAAGCGTCCGGAACGTTCAAGCGTGTATGTTCCTGCGGGCAGTCCTTGCCCTTCAAGGAGAGCCGGGAGATGATGGTCCTTTCCAGTCCGATGGAGGCTTGCCATGCCAAAAACCAATACACATGGGATGATTTGTGCGAAAAAGGTTATTTTTAAGCTTTTTCGCCTTGTATTAGTCTTACTCTTGGTTCCTTCGGTTTCCCCGGCGGATTCTGAACCGGGAATGATCAGTCTGACGCAGGCGGTTGTCGTCTGCCCCTCCAACCTTTCAAGCCCTGAACAGAAGGCGGTGACCATGCTCATCGAGGAAACCGCCAAACGCTCCTCGTTCAAATGGCCAGTGGTTCATTCCTGGCCGGATGAGCAAACAACGGTGATCGCGGTGGGACAAGCCTCCATGGCGTCCTCCTTCGCCGGTCCCTATGCGCAGGGATTTCCCTCACTTGCTCCCGGTGAAGGGCCCGAGGGTTTCCACCTTTGGGTGGACAAGGGCAAGCGTTCCGCTCCTACCGTGTTCATGGCTGGTAATGACCAACGGGGTGTCCTCTTCGGGGTGGGACGTTTACTGCGTGAACTCCATATCTCGCGTGGTTGGGTCCAGCTGAGCGATTCTCTCGATATCAACACCTCCCCGCGCTACTCCCTGCGCGGCCACCAACTCGGATACCGTCCCAAGACCAACTCGTATGATGGTTGGACTGTGGACATGTGGGAACAATATATCCGTGATCTGGTTGTCTTCGGGGCCAATGCGGTCGAAATCATGCCTCCCCGCACCGATGATGATGCAGATAGCCCGCATTTCCCGATTCCACAGATGCAAATGATGGTGGAAATGTCGCGTCTGCTCGATGAGTACGGTCTCGATGTGTGGGTGTGGTATCCCGCCCTCGATGAAGATTACTCCAATTCCGGAACCGTAGCCTCGGCCCTCGAGGAATGGGGTGCGGTATTCGAGAAGCTGCCACGTGTTGACGCGGTGTTTGTCCCCGGTGGTGATCCCGGTCATACACCACCGAAGATTCTAATGCCTTTCCTTGAGAAACAGACCGAAGTGCTTCACCGATCTCATCCCAAGGCCACCATGTGGCTTTCACCCCAGGGATTCAATGAGGAATGGATGCAGGATTGGATCGGCATCCTCCAGGCAGAACAACCCAAGTGGCTTACCGGCATTGTCTATGGTCCACAGAACAGGTACAGCCTCTCTGATCTCCGGGAGAAAATTCCCAAGCAATACCCCATCCGTCTCTACCCCGACATCACCCATACCATCAAATGCCAATATCCCGTTCCTGATTGGGATGTGGCATTTCCGCTTACCGAGAACCGTGAGCCAATCAACCCCAGACCCTTGGATGAAGCGCTCTTTTTCCACAACTCTCGTGAGTATTCCATCGGCTTCCTTACCTACTCCGAGGGATGCAATGATGATGTGAATAAGGCAATCTGGAGCGCTTTGGGATGGAATCCCGGGGAAAATGTCGTTGACATCCTGCGTCAATACTCACGTTATTTCATCGGTGACCGCTATTCAGAGGGATTCGCGCGGGGACTACTGGCGCTTGAACAGAATTGGCGGGGGCCTTTGCTGACCAACGAGCAGGTCTACACAACCCTCGGACAATTTCAGGAGATGGAACGGAATGCCACTCCTCAGGATCTGCTCAACTGGCGATTCCAGCAGGCTCTTTACCGTGCCTATTATGATGCTTACTTGAGAAGCCGGCTGATTTATGAAACAGGTCTCGAGACACAAGCGATGGAGATACTACGCAAGAGCAGGGAGTTGGGAGCCCTCAAGGCGCTGGATCTTGCTGGAGGAATTTTGGATAAAGCTGTGAAGGAACAGGTTTCAACGGATTTGCGGGCACGGATTTTTGAGCTCGCTGAGGCCCTTTACCAAAGCATCCGGATGCAGCTGAGTGTTCCACGCTATCAGGCCATCGCCGTGGGCCGCGGCGCAAACCTGGATCTCATCGACAGGCCCTTGAACAACATCAACTGGTTGAAAGAGCAATTCGCCGCTTTGCACCAGCTCACGGATGAAGAGGAAAGGATCCAGCGCATCGGCGTAATTCTCAATTGGACCAATCCTGGCCCTGGTGGATTCTATGATGACCTTGGTAATCTCACCAGCCAGCCGCATCTTGTTCGTGGTGCCGGCGCGGACAAGGATCCAGAGTTCCGTGAGTCTTCTCTCATCGGTTTTGACATGGCTCTGGACCGGCGTATCTCCTGGAATCACCATGCCGAATCACGTTATGACGCACCCCTCCAAATGAAGTATGAGAATCTGGATCCTAATGGTGTCTATAAAGTCCGTCTGGTTTATGCGGGTGACGTGTTCACCGCACGGATTCAGCTGATCGCGGATGACCAGTATCCAATTCACCCGCTTATCGAAAAACCAAAACCACTGCGTCCCATGGAATTCCCGATTCCAGCTGAAGCCACCAGCGATGGTGATTTGATCCTGACCTGGACTCAAGAACCAGGCCGGGGCGGGAATGGACGCGGCTGCCAGGTCGCCGAGGTCTGGTTGATCAAAGAGAAATGACGTAACCACAATTACCCTGGATTCCCGCTATGGCGGGAATCCAGGGTCCGATCCCAACAACGATGTGATATTCATGGACTGCGGGTTCCATGTCCGCCGGCCCCTCTTTTTCAATAACGTCCAATCCTTTTGAATGGGATTGGACGGAAGGTGGAATAATTCACTCCCGGCGCATTATCTTTCCAAGAGAAATTATCTGAATCCAGATCGATGAACCCTGGATCGATCCGGGTCAGTGTATTATCCATTTGATCCTGCACAATTCTTTCTCTCACGATAAACTTGTCGCTATTGATGACAAGGTTTCTCCAGATCCGGTTTTTGTAAGGAGCATCATGGATGCGCGCCAGATCGGGATACTTGGTGCTGTAGGGTGGTTCGTTGATCTTGACTGTATCCATGAATTCCTTGACCTTCGGTTCAGCCAGGAACTCTTCCCAACGTTCCTCGGACCACTGCGTAAGACTGATCGCAAAGCGGCAGTCCACAAAAAGGTTGTTTTCCACCCAGTTGTCTTTGCCACCATGGATCTGGACACCCCCGAAATTCCCATCCGAGCAGCGCGCGAAGATATTACCATAGATCAGATTGCCGCTGATGGCGTCATCCAGCCGGATACCAGCCCCACCACAGGCACGCCCACTCCCGATGTCATGCCAAAAGTTGTAGCGGAAGATATTTCCCCGGTAGGTTGGATTGTAAAACATGTCGATGCCGCCCTGGTCATCGGACTCGCGGACGGCATTGTAGACCTCGTTATACTCGACCAGGTGGTCATTGCCCTCGATGCGCAAGGCATGACAGGGAGTGTCGTGTATCGTGTTGTGGGCAACTCGAATTCCCACGCCATCCACATGCACAGCAGGGGTGTAGGTCCGGTCAATACGCGAGAAATTATGAATCTCGCAGTTCTCCACGAGATGCTCAGAGGGTGTCAAAGTCATACGGTCGCCACCGCTGATGGTGATTCCGCCACGTCCCAAGGTGTGGATATCACAGGTATGAATCATGTGATTGGATCCACCATTCACCCTGATGCCGGTTCCTCCCAGACGCCTCACCTCACAATGGTGGATACTGCAATCAGAACCACCATTGACGACAATCCCGTCGCCCTGTCCCAACTCGAATTTGAGTCCCGCCATCATGACATGGCTGACTTGATTGAGATTCAGGAGCGGTTTTTCGAGGATGGATATTTCAATTGTGGCTAAGGCGGGATCCTCGGGTGGATAGAAATAGAGTGTCCACGTTCCGCGATCAAGGTACCATTCACTGGGCTGGTCGATTTCCTCTAGAAGATTAAACACCCGGAATGGTTGACCTTCTTTGAAACCATAGGTGAGTCCCTGCGCGGTTTGGATGGTTTTGGATGCGAAATCGATACCAGCCGTGCCTACGATATTGTCGGCCCAGTCATAATACCAATAACCATACAGCATCATGTCCGGCGCCTTCCGCCAGCGTTCGATGCGTGGATTATCAAAGACAAACCGGCCTGTATTGGATTCCTTGATATCACCTTTCTCCAGTACCTTCCCTGTACGGACAAAGCCATCATTTGGCCAGCGCGCGGCTGTCATTGGTTGACCATTACAATACACTTCGAGTGAAGCATTATTCTTGTTGGTGGTATTAAAGCCACGTGAAGTCAAGTTTCCAAACTGGGTGATACCGCACTCCTTGAGATTGACCTGCATCACCTTATCACGTGCTTCCTCGGGCAACCGGGCAAGGATTCCAGTATCGGATACTGGCACGAAGCCATCCACCTTGGCTCCCGCAGTGAAGATGACCGTCTCCGTCATGGCGGCAATAGTCAGCGGCGATTCCTCCGTTCCAGTGAACTCTGGTCCTAACTGAATTCCTTTAGTGAGTGGATAAGTTCCTCCCCTCAGAAGAATAGTGATGCCTCCCTTAAGAGCGCCTTCCTTCTTGATGCGGCGGGCTTCCTCCAGCGCCCGGTCAAGGTTTTGAAAGGGTTCCTTCTCTGTCCCTGGATTGCTGTCAGATCCGGTCAGGCTGACATAGAGTTTGGTGCCCGGTACTGGATATGGTGCGAGTGGAGTTCTAGTACGAAAAGAAAATCCATCCGGATAGCCTACTTCCGCATCTTTGATGAGGTCAATGCTATCCTCGGCTTCCCAAATATGGTGAGGCGGGATTCCGGGGATCTTCTTGACCTTGTTATAGGCGGCGATGGCATCCTGGTTCTTGTCCTCCAACTTATAGGTTCGAGCCAATTGCAGTTGGGCGGCACTACGTCTCCCGGAGGCGGCGCTAGTATCCGCGGCCACTTCGCCATAAACCTTTCTAGCGGATTCATACTGTCCCGATTCAATCAGCATATTGCCCCACTCAATGGCTGTATCGGAATAAGAAGCACCGCTTTGCTTCATTGCCTCAACAGCGGATTGGAAATAGCCATTGGAGGTGTTGTAGTCTTTTTGGAGACGCACCGTACGAGCCAGTCCGAGGTTGACCTTGGAACTTTGTGTGGCTTCCCCCGATGAAGTCAGGCATGCCTGGAGAAGAGCTGGTAAGCAAGCATCACCCTTTTTGCCGCCATTGAAGAGACCTATTTTCTCAACTGGGATGGGCTTAAAACCGATTTTGAAGGCTGGAGAATATTCCTTGAGACGGAAATCGAGATCCGCAGCATTCACAAAGAGTGGGTCCGTGTCCAGCAGATTATCCTCAAGAGTCAGGTAAGGGCGCGCAATGGATTCGATTTCGTCCCACTTCCCACCCACACAGATATTGCGCGCGATAAGATTTCCCTCCGGAGCTTTAGGTTCCTTTTCGAGGATCGTGGGGAGCTTCGGGTAGCGCGAGGCGTAGGGTTCTTTGTTGTAAGCGATGCCGGAGAGGGTGCCTTTTTCCGAGGCTTCCTTGATCCACTCATCGGCGTGATACGCGGCCCAATTAAGCGCCCTCGCGTCGACATGCAGCGCCGGATTGCAATCGACAAAGATGTTGTTCTCGACCGTACAGTCACGTCCGCCTCCGATGAATGCCGCCCTGGTCACCTTATGAAAGATATTGCCGTAGATCTCCGACGAGGCGAACATGTCATCCAAATAAACCCCGACACAGCCCCGGTTCTCGAAGCCTGTGACATCATGCATGTAGTTGTAACGGATCACATTGCCACGCATGGTCCAGTTGCGTCCGGCATAGATTGCCCCCGCGTCGTTGGACTCGAAGCAGACGTGGTGAATCTCGTTGTATTCGATGGTGTGGTCATTACCACCGAAGATAATGCCGATATGCGGAGCGGAGTGGATCAGATTATTGGCCACGCGGTTGCCCACGCCCTGCAGAGAGACACCCGCCTGATACATCCGGAACACACGCCCATAATCATGGATGTGGCAGTTCTCAACAAACAACCCTCCCGGATTGAGAGTTGTTCTGTCACCTCCGGAGATACTGACACCGCCACGGCCTGTCCGGTAAATCTCACAACCTACGATGCCATGTCCCTGGCCTGAGACCGCTGCTCCCTGACCTCCCAAATTACGCATGATGCAGTGGTCTACAAGATTATTTGAACCCCCTTCGACACAAACCGCGGTTCCCCGTGCCGCCTCGAGGATGAAACCGCTCAGAGTGACATGAGAGACTTCCTTCATCACCACCAGGTTTTCGAGCAACGACACGGTAAGCGTGCCTTCAGAAATCCAACTCAATGGCCACAAGTAAAGAATGCCATTCTCCCGGTCAACATAATATTCACCAGGGGTGTCCACTTCCGATAGCATATTGAAGGCATAATACCACTGCCCTTTGCGGTACCCATAGCCGTGATAGGGTTCCTTGACAGAGAGGATCTTCTTCTCCAGATCAATCGACTCGATCCTCTGACGCTGATCGGACCAATCCCAGAACCAATATCCATGCAGCCAGGGGTCTTTCTCACCAACCCAACGCTGGGGACGATCTCCCTCGAAGAAGAATTTACCGGTCTTGCTTCCCGGGATGCCATGGATCTGGTGTCCGTCCTGCTCCACCAGCTCGGGAATCCTCACAAAGCCCTCATTGGGCCATCGTGAGATCCACAGTGGAGTGTCCTCTTGGAAGACTTCAAGCCCTCCCCCATCGGGCGGACCGTAGTTGGTGATTCCCTGGGCTTTGAGATCGGCCTGCTGAACCCGGACACGTGCCGATTCATCGAGCCGTTCAAGGACCGCCGGATCCGAAACCGCGCTGAAATCGGTGACTGACCGTCCTCCGGAAAGCCTCACCTCTTCACCTGGATATGCCGTGTAAGTAATCCGGCCTGTCTCGGATCCAGAATCCTCGGCCGTGAGTTCCAAGGGGGCCTGGAAGTAATAGGTTCCGCCTCTTACCACAACCATTACACCATCTACAAGCAAGTCACTCTGACCGTGCAGCTGGCGGATCTCATCACGGGCTCTTTGAATGGTGGCAAAAGGTCCATCGCTCTTGTCTCCATTGGCCTTCTCCAAGCGCCCAGACCAGGAGTCATTGCCATCCACGGCAACATACAGGACCAGGGGGATTCCATCAGCACTCCAGGGAATCGGAAAATTATTTCCACACAGAAATAGAAATAAAAGGGAAAGCACACACATCCTGACGGTCAAAGAAAAAATAGTTCTCCACATCATTACCAATCCTCCCGAAGAGAAAATGATGTCATGTGTTCTGATTACCTTCACACGCACCCCTCTTTATTCCCAATGAAACACTTCCTCCATCGAGGCCCACCACTCCCCATCCGCGCGTGTAGCCAACGGTTCCTGGCAGGGCTTGCAGACATCCCACCACTTCTGCGTTGTGGGATCCGCCGCCATCTTGGCAATGTCTGCCTCGAAATCCTCGCCGGTGTACTCGAAGTAACTGAACAGGAATCCATCCTTATGGTAGATCGAGTAGTTGCGGATATTGCAGTCACTAATCATCCCCAACACATCCGGCCAGACCGCCGCATGAAGCCGTTTATACTCCTCCAGTTTCTCGGGTTTGACACGAATCACCATTCCATAACGCTTCATAGTTGTTTCCTCCTTATAAATCCAGATCGTAATCCCTGAGTCTCAATGGGTACCGTCCATATTCGCGGACAAGCGAGACCATGAGGTCATAGGTTTGCGGATCGACATTGCTTGGGACAGAGTGGTCGGATTGGATGATGTATCCGCCTCCCCGTGCGGCGTTGAGCTTAGTGAGAATTTCTTTCCTCACCTTTTCGGGATCGGTGGTTTCATGGACCTGCACATTGATATTCCCATTGAACGCCCAACG
>CAZORO010000060.1:11013-16693 GCA_964581845.1 uncultured bacterium | reverse complement strand
CACTTGAAGTTGGTAAATCATGGATTGAGGCCGATGCCGATCTGGCTGAGGCAATTGACTTGGTCACCTTCTATGGTCATGAGGTTCTACGATATGGTGGTATCCAACCACTCACTCGAATACCGGCAGAAAATAATCAGTTGCGTTATATCCCTCTCGGTGTAGGGATCGTGATTCCGCCCTGGAATTTCCCGATCGCCATTCTGGGGGGGATGACCACGGCTGCCTTTGCAACCGGAAATACAGTTCTCCTGAAACCCTCCAGTGACGCGCCTGGTTGCGCTTACAAGTTTATGGAAGTCCTTGAGGAAGCGGGCCTACCTGATGGAGTGGTCAACTTAGTAACTGGGCCCGGCGGTGAGATTGGGGAGGCCTTAGTGGGTGACCCCCGTACCCGCTTCATATCCTTCACAGGTTCTAAGGAGGTGGGGCTGCGCATTAATGAACTTGCAGCTCGTCACCAGGTCGGCCAACTCTGGATCAAGCGAGTGGTTGCCGAAATGGGAGGAAAGAATGCTATTATCGTGGATTCTGAATCGGATTTGGACGCAGCGGTAGCGGGGGTGGTTTTCTCGGCTTTTGGGTATTCCGGACAGAAGTGTTCAGCTTGTTCGCGTGTGGTGGTTCTGGAAGATGTTATTGACAGCTTCCTTGACAAGTTGGTGGAACGTGCCCGTCATTTGAAGGTCTGTGATCCCCGCGACCATGAATGTTTCACCGGGCCAGTGATTAATATGAAGGCCATGGCGCAGATTGTCGATTACATCGAAATGGGACGCCGCGAAGGAGAGCTCTGTCTCGGCGGAGGACATCATGACAATCGTGGCTGTTATGTGGAGCCAACCATCTTCACCGGAATTGACCGGAAGGCCACCATTGCCCAAGAGGAAATTTTTGGACCGGTCCTGGCGGTTATCCGTGCAAAAGATTTTAATGACGCCATAGATATCGTGAATGACAGCGAGTACGGTCTAACAGGTTCGGTTTACTCAACTAATCGAATGAACCTTGAAATGGCTGCGGATCGTTTCCATGTTGGTAATCTTTACTTCAACAGGAAATCCACTGGTGCATTGGTGGGTGTCCATCCGTTCGGAGGTTTCAATATGTCGGGAACCGACTCGAAAGCGGGGGGACGGGATTATCTGGGGTTGTTTACACAGGCAAAAGTGATTTCTGAGGTGATTACGAAAAAATAAGGAATGATTGATATAGAATTGAAAGGTCAGAACATTTTTTTTAAAGCGTTCTGGTGGAATTATATATTTTAAAAAGAATCGTAAGTAAATGCCCAAACAATCGATTTGTGTTACCCCCCCTGGAGGTACCGCGGGAGGGAAATCTTGTCTGGTTTCGAAATATATATTTCCTTGTTCTTAAGGCTTGGGATTCAGGGGAAGATTCACCACTCCGGGGAATCCTGTTATGACCATCGAGTGCATGGATTCTTTCTTGCGTGTTATTTTTGCTTTATCACAGAAGTGACGGAGCTTTGTCGTGGTGGGTGTTCGACAAAGCCGGCATTTTTATCTTCTCTTTGGACACCGTCGACGGAAACCGCGTCCGGTTATCCTACAGATTGATCTCGAAACCCGGATCCCGTCGGGCATATAACTAATACTTTTCCACTCTGGAATATTTTACTAGTGTGTTTTATGATCACTTCTTTGTTCGGCTTGATTCATACTCTCGGTTGTGTCATTTATACGCCCCATTTATAAACCTGTGAAGAATTACCATGATTCACCTTGTGTCTTTCTTTATTATTGAGGCTTTCAATGTTGTTTCAGGAGGATGGTTTTTTAATGATAAATGACAACTCTTTTTCTTACAATTTTCAACCAACAAAGCGTATGCAAGCAGTTCAAACTCCGATCATACCGGTTATAGGTGAGCTGATCCGTGAGAATCCCGAGACCATCTCGCTTGGACAAGGCGTTGTGAACTATGGGCCCCCTCCTGAAGCGATTGCTGAGATTGAGTTCTTTCTGGCTGATCCTGGGAATCACAAATACGGAATGGTACAAGGAATTCCCCCGCTTCTGGAGTCAATCCGGAACAAACTCCAACGAGAAAACCGGATCAACTTGGAATTGGGTAGCCGGATCGTCGTGACGGCGGGAGCAAATATGGGTTTTATGAACGCCATCCTTGCAATCACTGACCCAGGAGATGAAATCATTCTCCAGGTGCCATACTATTTTAATCATGACATGGCGGTGGCGATCGCTGATTGCAAGACTGTGTGTGTCCCCACTGATGAGAATTTTCAGCCGCAAACGGACATAATTCGCAAAGCGATTACCAAATGCACCCGTGCAATTGTTACCATATCTCCTAACAATCCAACAGGCGCTGTCTATTCCCCCCGAGTGCTATCCGAAATCAACAATATCTGCCGTGAGACCGGCATCTACCATATCAGTGACGAAGCTTATGAATACTTTACTTACGAAGGAGTAAAGCATTTTTCTCCTGGTTCCCTTCCGGATAGCTCCTCCTACACAATTTCTCTCTTTTCATTTTCGAAAGCTTACGGTTTTGCCAGCTGGCGTGTTGGATATATGGTTGCGCCAGAACACCTCTTTCTATCTCTTCGGAAAATTCAGGATACGATCCTCATTTGTCCAGCCGTTATCTCTCAATGGGCAGCGATTGGAACACTGAAAGCCGGACCGGATTATTACCGGAATAAAATAGAATTACTGGCCGGAGTTCGTAAGAGTGTCCTGGAGCAATTGAAAAGTCTTGGGGATCTCGTTACAGTTCCCCGAGCTCAAGGAGCCTTTTATTTTCTCATTCGCGTCAATACTTCTTTGGATGCTATGGATTTGGTAAAGGAGCTTATCTGTAAGTATAAAGTGGCTGTCATTCCAGGTGGCACCTTTGGGATCAACCAGGGATGTTACCTGAGGGTGGCATACGGTGCCCTTGAAAAGGATACAGTCAACGAAGGGGTCGGCCGCCTGGTGCGGGGCTTGAGGGAAATCACTGGGAGATAACCATTATGAATGTGGTAGGAGTCCAATTCAATATCATTTGGGAGGACAAGAGGGCCAATTATAACAAAGTTCGTATGCTTCTCGAAAATCAGTCTATCGAGCCTGGCAGTTTGATCATCCTCCCTGAAATGTTCTCTACTGGCTTTAGCATGGAGGTCGAGAGTATTTCCGAGAAATCAAATCATGAGACACAATTATTTTTATCAAGACTGGCTGTGGGGAAACAATGCCATGTGCTGGGAGGACTTGTCACGGCAACATCTAAAGGATTGGGTCGAAATGAGGCTGTTGTATTTGACGCCAAGGGGATGGAGGTAAGCCGATACACTAAATTGCACCCCTTCTCTTTCGCGGCTGAGAATGACTACTATGTTCCTGGAGACCAGGTAAGAATATTTTCCTGGAACAATTTCACGGTTTCACCTTTCATCTGCTATGATCTTCGGTTTCCGGAGGCATTTCGAGTTGCCGTGGAACTGGGGACCACTGTCTTCATTGTGATTGCCAACTGGCCGGAAGTCCGTCAGGAACATTGGGAGGTATTGCTTCGAGCACGCGCTATCGAGAACCAAGCTTATGTCGTTGGCGTTAATCGTTGCGGTTCAGATCCAAACAACTCATATTCTGGCCAAAGCATGATTCTGGATCCTTTAGGAAAACCATTGGCAATGGCCGGATCACAGGAAATTGTGATACAGGCAAAGCTCGATTATGGAATTCTAATGGACTATCGCGCTCATTTTCCCGCACTATCAGACCGAAGAAAAGACTTGCTCATTACGCTTAAATAATCATTATATTTAACCTTAAAAGCTGCTTACAAACAGGCGGATAAATCCAATAGACCCACAGTTTGTGCTGAGAGTCTGACTTTTATGACTTCTACTTTTCCCAGTTATTCCACGCCAAAGACAATGAGCACTGCTAAATGATTCTTTTCCGGAATAAGGGTGCAGAACAATTTACTTTTCTTGTATCTGGGAGACCAACCATGTATCTTTCCCCCATAGAGCCATTCTGGAGTAAACCCCCTTGAGTAGTTTGCCTTGATTAGGTTTATAACTGTCTTCCGGAGTTCAAAGGCTTTATCGGCAAACAGGAATCCCCTGGCCTCGGAGGTATTCCTTCAGATCTTCGATTTCAATAATACCAAAATGGAAAATCGATGCGGCAAGCAGTATGGTTGCACCCGCTTGCACAGCCTCTACGAAATGTTCCAACTTCCCCGCCCCACCCGAGGCGACAATTTCCGCCGAGACTGCTTCCTTGATGGCTCTGATGACCGGCAGATCATAACCCGTCCGCGCTCCATCTCCGGCTTTGCTGGTGGGGAGAATCACCGGAACACCATAGCCATCCACACGTTTTGCCCATTCAACCGCATCGACTCCTGTGGCGGTACGCCCCCCATCGATGTAAACTTCATAACCAGATGGCATGGCTCCATTCTGGTCCACATCAATCGCCACAGTCACTTTACCAGCACCGAATTCTCTGATCAGTTCCGGAACGAGTTGAGGTTTGCGAAAAGCGGCGCTGCTGATTGAGACTTTATTGGCCCCGGCCTCTATCACAGACCGAGCTGTCTTTACGTCGGAAATCCCGCCTCCCACGGTAAAGGGCACCGTTGTCACCTCGGCAACACGCTTAACAACCTCAAGCATGGTTGCCCTGCCTTCCACCGTGGCGGTGATATCGAGCATGGCCAATTCATCCGCGCCCTTACGGCAATATGCCTGCGCGCATTCCACGGGATCGCCCGCATCGCGAATATCCACAAAGTGGACACCTTTAACGACTCGTCCATTCTGCATGTCCAGGCATGGCATGATACGAACGTGTTGATTCATTGCTTACTTCATCCTTTCCTATTGTAACTCTCGATAATCACATACATTGGAAACACTCAATTATAAACGGTATTCGTGCCTCTTCCCGGAGCCGGAATCCCACACTTAAGCCGCGGGGAATCTATCACATGCATGTGAGGAATCAATCACTTACTCCCCCAATGGCCGAAGGCACCCTTCGGCTTGCCAGGGATCAGCCCAGAGTTGCTCGCACAGTTCGTTGTTTGAAACGTAAGCACTATATGGGAAGGAGAGAATCCACCGCAATGTGCTTTTTCAACAAGCTATCCAGGTGTGCTTCACCATCCCCCCCAAAAAACCTCTTGCCGATCTGGTCAGAGATCAGTAAAATTACCCCGTTTTGGCCTTTGTGGGCGTTTCACCCAACGCCGCAATCGAGGGTTGATTTCTTACATCTGAACGGAGACTGCGATGGAGCGGAACGAGATTGAAGCTCGAGTCAAGAAGGTCATCGCTCGTGTACTGAATACGGACGAGGGTGATATCACGCCGGATGCTAACTTCATCTTTGACCTCGGCGCGGACTCCTCACAAAGCCTCCAGCTTGTGGCCGGATTCGAGGAAGAATTCGACATCGAGATGGAGGAAGACAAGGCTCTCGCTGTTCAGAGCGTCTCAGCGGCGGTGGATTTTATTGCTGGTTACTTAACATAAAAAGAATTTTTTTTTTTAATTGACTGTATTTGAATCCCTTACGAGGGAAACTATGCCGGTTTGGGGGTACAATCAGAGTATGCCCAAGCGCACCCGCGAAAGCTTGGAAAGGCTTTTTTACCCAAAATCAGTTGCCGTCGTAGGCGCAACCAA
>CAZORO010000060.1:0-11003 GCA_964581845.1 uncultured bacterium | reverse complement strand
CCAGGGACAGTGCCTCACGACATCCTGCTGAATATCCTCAAAGAAGACTTTGAAGGCATCGTCTTTCCTGTCAGCCCGAAAGAGAAATCCATCGCGGGGGTCAAGGCTTTTAAGTATGTCCTCGATATTCCCGACCCTGTTGATCTGGCTGTGGTGGTCTTCCCGAGCTCCGTGGCACATATGGCGATGGAACAGATTGGGCAGAAAGGAATCAAGACAGCGATTGTCATCTCGGCGGGTTTCCGGGAAGTCGGGGGAACCGGTCTAGAGCGAGAGAATCAGATCAAGGAGATCGCCGCCAAATACGGCATTTCGTTTCTTGGACCGAACTGCCTGGGCCTTATCAACACCGACCCAGCGGTTCGTTTGAACGCCTCCTTCGCGCGGAAGATGCCTGAAGAAGGCAGCATCGGCTTCTTATCACAGAGCGGAGCACTCTGCACCGCGGTGTTGGATTACGCTCAACCCAAGCACATCGGCTTCTCCAAATTCGTGAGTTTCGGAAACAAGGCAGATGTGACCGAAATCGACCTTCTCCTGTACTTGAAGGACGACCCAAAGACCAAGGTAATCCTGCTTTATCTTGAGGAAATCACTGATGGAAGGGCGCTGATGGAAGCAGCCCGGGAGACTATCTCAGAAACCAGCAAGCCGATTCTCCTGCTGAAGTCGGGAAGGACGCGCGAGGGAGCGGCTGCGGCGGCTTCCCACACTGGCTCGCTGGCGGGGAGCGATGAGATCTGCGATGCGGCCATGAAGCAGGCGGGGGTTATTCGCTGCAATGACATCGAGGAGATGTTTAATATCGCCATCGCGCTGGCCTACCAGCCGCTGCCCAGGAGTAATCGCGCGGCCATCATCACTAATGCCGGAGGTCCTGGAGTTCTCACCACGGATGCTTCTATCCGCGAAGGACTCATTCTTCCCTCCTTTTCACCTGAAACAACCGAAATCCTCAAGAAAGGCTTGCCCGCCACGGCCAACATCAAGAACCCCGTGGACGTCATCGGCGATGCCCGCGCCGATCGCTACGTCCTGGCACTCTCCAGCGTGCTCAAGGATGAAGCGGTGGATGGTGTTATGGTCATCCTGACTCCCCAATCCATGACCGATATCCCCAGAATTGCGGAAGCGGTCTGCGAGGTGGCAAGACAATCCGAGAAGCCTCTCTATGCTTCATTCATGGGCGAGGCGGATGTCTCCGAAGGAGTTGAGATCCTCGAACGCCACCGTATCCCCCACTACATCCTCCCGGAGGGGATGTGCCACAGTTTCGCCAAAGCCTTTGCCTTCAGAGGTATCATCGATGCCGCTAAGGACGAGATCAGGGAATCCGGCTGCATCACATTACCTGAAATTTCTTCCCTTATCGAGCAAGCAGGGCGTTCGGGCCGGGCTTTTATGTCTTTCGAGAACGCAATGAAGGTTCTTGAGGCGAGCGGCCTTCCGGTCCTGGAGAGCGCTATCGCTAGGACAAAGGAAGAAGCTGCCGTGCTCGCTTCGCGGATCGGTTTTCCAGTGGTGCTCAAGGTGGTCTCGGACGACATCATCCACAAGTTCGATGTGAAGGGAGTCGCTCTGGATATCCGCTGTGAGGACGAGGCCCGGTTGGCATTCGACTCGATCCTGACCTCGGTCAAACACAACAGGCCCGAAGCCATGGTCCAGGGGATCCTTGTTCAAAGAATGGCGAAGGGGGGACAGGAGGTTATCCTTGGGTTGAAACGTGATCCTGCCTTTGGGGCGGTGCTCATGTTCGGGTTGGGGGGGATTTTCGTGGAGGTTTTCAAGGATGTTAGTTTTGGAGTGGCTCCCATCGGACCGCGAACCATCGAGAGGATGATCGGGGGTATCAAGGCTTATCCCCTCCTTTGTGGCGCCCGCGGCATGAATCGGCGTGATACCGCGGGGATCGGGGAATGCCTCGCCAGGCTTTCACAACTCGCGGTTTCCTATCCTCAGATCAAGGAGCTCGACATCAATCCTTTAATCACAATGGATGAAGGTCAGGGATGTTTTGTCGCTGACTCAAAAATCATGATTGAGATCCCATAGAAGGAGGCCGTTTTCGATGCGCATTATCATTCACGACGATTACCAGGGGCTGAGCAAGTGGACCGCATATTACGTCGCGCACGCGATCAACCAGTTCAAGCCAACACCTTCCAAGCCTTATGTGCTTGGACTTCCCACTGGCTCTTCTCCGCTGGGAACCTACCGGGAGCTGATCAGTCTCTGCAAGGCGGGCAAGGTCTCATTCAAGAATGTCGTCACATTCAACATGGATGAGTATGTCGGGCTCCCCGAGGACCATCCAGAGAGCTATCACTATTTTATGTGGCATAACCTCTTCAGCCAAGTGGATATCCTGAAGAAAAACGTCCACATCCTGAATGGGAACGCACGCAACCTCGAGAAAGAGTGCGAGGACTACGAGAAGAAGATTGCCAAATTTGGTGGCATCCAGATCTTCCTGGGTGGAATTGGCCCAGATGGGCACATCGCCTTCAACGAACCGGGGTCGTCCCTGTCTTCCCGTACACGCATCAAAACGCTGACCTATGACACTCGTGCCGCGAACTCACGGTTTTTCGGAAATGACATGAACAAGGTCCCCAAGACAGCACTCACAGTGGGAGTGGGGACTGTGATGGATGCCCAACAGGTTCTGATCATCATCAGCGGCTTCAACAAGTCACGTGCGCTTCAGAAGGTGGTGGAAGAGGGAGTCAACCACATGTGGACTGTCTCCATGCTCCAGCTCCACCGGCATGGGATCATCGTGTGCGACACAGAGGCTACCATGGAGCTCAAGGTTGGCACGGTAAAGTATTTCCGTGACATTGAGGGACAGCCACCGGCGCTGCCGGGAGAGTGATTCCCGCGTCATTGGAGCGCCATTACATCATGGCTTACAGAAACCTGACCTCCGAGGAAGTCACACGACTCTGTTCGCAAGGCTGCGAAGCCGAGGATTGGGGTGCCGTTCTGGTCAGTGATCCATTTGATGCCGCCCGGATTCGTTCTGTGCGGTTCAGCGGGATTGTCCAGATCGGAGAAATGGAGGGAACCATCCAGCTTGAAGGAGGCCGCAAGTCACCTTGCGGCCTTTATTCCTCCTCAATTCACAACTGCACCATCGGCAGGCGGGTCTTTATTTCAGGAGCAGGCTGTCTGTGCAATTACGATATTCAGCAGGACGCTGCGATCGAGAATATTGGCTCGATGGTCACTGAGGGAGAGACTACTTTCGGCAATGGAGTGGAGGTTGAGGTTCTGAATGAAGGTGGTGGGCGCGCGGTACCGATGTATGACCACCTTTCCGCGCAGATCGCCTATATCCTTGCCCTTTATAGACACAGAAAAAAACTCATCGGGATTTTAGAGGGATTGATCACACAATATGTGGCCACCAGGAAATCTCAGCGAGGTCTGATCGGTACAAAAACCAGGATTCAAAATGTCTCCACCATGCGGAATGTCTGGGTGGGAGAGGGAGCGGTCATCCGCGGAGCCTCCCATCTTGAGGAAGGAACTATCGCTGGATCGAATGTGGATCCTGTCTACATTGGACCGGGTGTGACAGCCTCGAAGTTCATCGCGCTCTCCGGCTCCAGAATCGATGAATCAGCGATTCTGTCGTGTTGCTTCATCGGCCAGGGGGTCCGGATTGGCAAACAGTTTTCAGCGGTCCATTCTCTTTTCTTTGCCAACTGCGAGTTGTTTCATGGCGAGGCTTGCTCCATATTCGCTGGCCCTTATACAGTCAGCCACCACAAATCCACATTACTGATTGCGGGTTTATTCTCCTTTTACAATGCCGGAAGTGGGAGCAACCAGAGCAATCACATGTATAAGTTAGGGCCAATCCACCAGGGAATCCTGGAGCGGGGTTCAAAGACAGGTTCCTTCTCCTATCTTCGCTGGCCCTGCCGGGTGGGGGCATTTAGCGTGGTTTTAGACAAGAACGCCACTAACTTTGATTCGTCCGATCTGCCGTTTTCATACATCCAGGTTATGGAGGATGCCAGTTATCTCTCACCCGGTGTCAATCTATTCACAGTTGGTACGCGGCGTGACAGCACCAAGTGGTTGAAGAGAGACGATCGCAAAGATCCCATGAAATTGGATCTCATCCACTGCGGCGTCTTCAACCCATACACAATCGGTAAAGCCCTCAAAGCCATGCGAATCCTTGGCAATCTCTATGAGAAAACCCCGCGCGAGAAGGATAACATCCTTTACAAAGGACTCCACATCAAGCGCCTGATGTTGAAAACCAGCCGTAGGTACTACGAAATGGTGGTCCAGTCCTATCTTAGTGGGATGGTAGTATCACGGCTTCAAGGGATTTCATCCGAATCTACATGGGACCAGGTTTTGCAGAGGCTTAAGGTTCCGAAGAAACTGAGAGACTCCGAATGGATCGATTGGGCGGGACTACTCCTCCCTTCAGCAGAGGCCGATGAACTCCTGGATAGGATTGAGATGGGAAAGATCAACAGTTTGGAGGATCTTTCCACTCAGTTTCAGTCTTTACATGCGAATCGAGATCAAGAAGAATGGAATTGGTGCGCAAAGAGACTTGAATCGGCCCTAGGACAACCGGTGGAGAACCTGACTGGGGAGCAGTTACAACAGGTCATCACGGATTGGAAAGATACAACAATTAAAATCAACAATATGATCCTTCAAGACGCCATCAAAGAGTTCGACCAGATTTCCCGAATTGGTTATGGGATAGATGGTGGTCAGGAAGAGAATGAGAAAGACTTCGTTGCAGTTCGTGGGACATCTGAAGATAACAGCTTCATTCTTGCTCTTCGTGAGGAGAATGAAAGAACAGAACAAACCGCAGCGAATCTGATTCATGTCATTAGAGAGATCTTGCAATAGCAACCCTGTTTTTTACATCTAATTTCAAAGGGATAGGTTTTCAAGGAAGGACCCGGCAATGGATTGGAGAGGACGCCGCCGAAGTGCAAATGTTGAAGACCGCCGAGGGTTGGGAGGTCACAAAGGATTGGTGGGAGGTGGATTAGGGACCATAGTCCTTGTGGTTCTGTTCATGGTCATGGGAGGCGATCCCCAAGTCCTTCTGAACATGTTCGATAGCGGGTCAATGGTTTCCCAGGGGCCATCTCAACCTGTAAACCAGGAAAATGATGAACTGGCTGAATTCGTCTCGGTTGTTCTTGCGGAGACTGAGGCTGTCTGGCATCAATTGTTTCTTGATCAAGGTCTTCAATATCGTGATCCCAAGCTCGTACTATTTACCGGCCAAGTCAATTCCGCTTGTGGGTTTGCATCCGCTGCCGTGGGTCCATTCTATTGCCCGGGGGATGAAAAGGTTTATATCGATCTTGCTTTCTTCCAGGAACTCGAGCAGAAGTTCAAAGCCCCTGGCGATTTCGCACAAGCCTATGTGATCGCGCATGAAATTGGCCATCATGTCCAGAATCTTCTGGGAATTACCCAAGAAGTTCAGGCAAAACGGCAAAGATTGAGCGAATCGGATAACAACAAACTTTCCGTCATGCTCGAGCTCCAGGCCGATTATCTGGCGGGTGTGTGGGCGCATCATGCTCATCGAACGCAAAATATCCTCGAAAAAGGAGATCTGGAGGAAGGAATGCGCGCTGCATCATCGGTTGGCGATGACCGTTTACAGCACCAGAACCAGGGATATGTGGTTCCAGATTCATTCACACATGGGACATCTGAACAGAGAATGCGGTGGTTTCTCAAAGGTTTCAAAAGCGGTGATATGAACTCGGGCGATACATTCACAGCGAAAGAACTATAACCACTTATGGATAAGGAGGTGACATCAAATCCATTAAGGGACGGCTTTCGAGGAGGTTATGAAAGTACGGGTGGTGTGTTGACTTGAGAAGTGTGGAGGAAGAACCGGCCGCTCCGTGTGTAAATCTTCACTTGATCACAGTCAATCGAGAGGCAGCCGAAGTCAGCGGAATCAAATACGCGACAGGCGCAGCTTAAAGGGAGACTGACCAGCGACTCCTTGCGTGAACTCAATTTCAACGAGTTTTCCCCCTCACTGCAATAATCTTGGATGACGAAAAGAGGAAAGACCGCTGCATCAATCCTTCAGAATGAAAGTCACCTTCATGTTGACACGGTATTCAGCGATTTGTCCTTTTTTATCGATGATAACTTCTTGATCCTTAATCCATGCGGATGTAACGTTTTCGAGAGTTTTGTTCGCACGGGCTATACCCTCGCGGATTGCCGCATCAAAACTCTTCGTTGAAGATGCTTTCACCTCGGTGACTCGTGCAACTGACATGGATTTGTACCTCCTCCTCCAAGATCATTCAGATGAGATTCTCCTGATGGAATCTTCCAGACATCATAAATTCCACTTGCCACAAGTATGATTATCGGATTCCGATCTATCGTCAAGCGCATGTTACAAGCTCAGGCTCACAAGAACCCCACCATCGGATCTAAAAGTTCAGTCTATCGCCATTGGTACTCTTTTTCGATCCAATGGAGGAGCGCTTCAACATTGATCGCGCTTTCCCAGGGGCGGCAGCGCGTACAGAATGGTTTGTGATCGCGGTAATACTCCGCCCAAGATCCTGTAGCATCCGCGAGTTGAATGGTCTTTTCATACAGATCCCTGGCCATGGGATGATTCAGCTCAGTGAGCGCATAAAGCAGAAGACCATAGTCATAACCGACAGATATATCGCTATCGGGACGCGAAGGTAGCTTTCCCGTTTCCTTGTAAGCATTGACAATCTCTTCGACCTGTGGAAGGAGTTCTTTTTCCTCGAATAAGGTTGTTTGGAAATAGATGGGAGTCAAACTGACTGATTGGAGCATATAGGCCTTTGGTTCGGCCTTTTGCAAGGAATGCTTTGGTAGACAACCCAGGCAAACATAGCGGTTTTCATCGGTCCGGACTGTCCACTGCACAGTCACACACGCTTCACAGACTCCATGGCGTACGGTTGGCAGTAGATTTGGATCCTGGCTTCGTTCAGGATTATTGGTAATCAGCCGGTTGTTACGCCAGAAGTTCTCACGGAAGGATTCGCGCACCCGATTGAGGATTTTTGTCTCGTCTTTAATGTGAGTGTTGGTCCACAATCCTTGATCGGCGGCAAATTCAAGCAATAATCTTCCACTGTCAATGAACAACATCGTCGCTTCCGCGGAACCATCGTTGAGCGCGGACCTTGGGAGAATTCCGCCCGCCACATAGGTTTCATCGCCATTAAACGGCAACATGTCTTTAATGAGGTGGCGCTTTTGAGCTGTCCATGCCCACTCCAGCATGGGGAAGATCTGCTTCAGGAAAGAAGTGTCTCCAGAACGTGCCAAATAGTCGAAGGCCTGCAGGGTGATGTAACCCGTGATTTCAACATCGTCATTCTCATGAACATGGAACAAACCAGGAATATCGAATGCCTGCGCGTTTCGTATCTGACCAAAAGAGTCATAGACGTTAAAATAAAAGCTTAGGATATCACGCGACATTTCCTTATGCCCAAGAGAAACAAGACCCCTGTGTACACCATACTGGTCGCGAACATAACCCAAATGATAGGGGTATCCCGCCAGTACCCCCCCTTCAGCTGCCTGTTGAACCTTGATCATGACTGCAACGTCATCCAGTATCTGCACCAGCCGTTCACGCAAAGGAATATTGGCGGGTAATTCCAACGTAAAATTCCTGCCTTTCGACGTGAAATCGGACCACCATGACATTGTACGGGCAAGCAGAGACGCATAATCCGTGGAGAGGATCGCTCTCATGTGCTCCATGCAAGCGGCCAATTCCGGACCGCCTGAGACATACAAGGTGCTCTGACCGGGAGAGAATCTGAAGCCCATGGACTCTCTTGATGAATTAGGAACTGCCTCCATCTCACCTTTCCAGGCAACTTGATGGAAAAAAGCGAACGGAATCGGATAGTTGCCGAAAGGGACACTGGGCTTTCCTATGGGTGTCTCAATAAGAAACCCATCTTTCGCCCCAGCGTTTTTCATCATCGTGGTGTTTGCCGCGCACCGTAGTCCCGATTCCGTATGGAAAACAAATTCCATGGGAACGGTTGTCTCAATATGACGGATAAAACAAGGCCGCTCGCTGTCAACAAAATCCGTCATAACAGCAACTGCATGGCCTTCCTGCATAACCCGGTGCTCCCAGATCGCAGTGCCAATCACACGCCGTGATTGGCAGGTAGCGCCTTCCTGTTCCAAAGATATTCGTCCAATATTGGTCGTGCTGTATGGAGGACCAAAGATCTGAATGACATCAGGACCTTGGCCATACACACAGAGCCTACCATTTCCGAGACAATGCACACTGCCATCGGATTCATCCGGATCCCAATCCCGCGGTGAACTCCATGCCACATCCTGTAAGGGGCCTTGAAGATAGGAAGCAGCAGCGGTATTGCAACAACAAACAATCCCTGTCACTGCGAGTGGAACAATCAAAAACAACCTCAGCTCATCCATGCTCACAAAAACCCCCTTTCGATTTGGGCCAAAGCCCCACAAAGATATATGAACATATCCACAATTCACAGAGTAGGTGAACTGGGTTCCAGAGGGCATGCAATCCAGCAGCCATAAACCTCTGAATGCTGATCCTCCCAATCCTGTTTGGGCTGAAACCCTATCTCTCGTTTCCTCAAAGACACTATTCGAGTCATTAAGCTTTCCCCGTTTTTATCTTTTATGGAATCGATTTTCCCCATGTCCGCTGACATTGAACAGGGATGAAGAGGTAACTGAGAGGCGATTAATACTAAGTAGGGTTTTTTCTGGCAAGGTTCACAAAAATGTTTAAGGTCTGGTTGTAGAAATCATAAATACTTGTCCAAATTATGAAATATTTGATTTATAATAAGAAGTGTCTCTCTGCCTGTTTCCGGAAGATCTTCCTCCGGATGCGAACCTTTTCCTGGAGGTCCTCGCCATGACACCCAGTTCCACCTGTAAGAAGGTTATCAGAAGTCTTGTGGTGTTCCTTTGTTGTTTTATCCTGACACTTGCCAGTCTCAGTTCCATACCAGCGAATGGTTCGCTGGATCGGACCGGAGACTCGTTGGTCACTTCCGCCGACCTCGCGATCCTCCTTGGCGAGCTGGTAGACAATCCAGATGCAGTCAACCTCATGTTCAGTATCGCGAATGAATGGTGCCGTGAAACAGGACCCATCACATTTGATTACAAAGATTACTTTCCTTTGTCTCAAAACAGCAATTGGACCTATGTGGGTTTCAATGGCGGCTCGGAGGAAGACAATTTTACTTGGACTGTTGAAAGCACCCTACAAGATGTGGGGAGTGGCAGGATGGCCACGCGCTTTCGAACCGACACTCAGGAACCCTCGGATGCCCGGAATCTTGATGTTGACTTCTGGTATTGCAACGCGGATAGTGGCGAGGTGTATTTCTATGGTCTCCATGTGGGTACCGCTAAAGGGATTGGGAGTGGTTTCTCTATCATCGTCCAGGATATTATTTTGACTGATCCTTTACTGGTCGGTACCAATGGAATGCAGGTGGGAGCCGCCGCTCCTGCCGATAGTGGGACCGCGAAGGTAAAGGTAAAGTCTCCATTGGGTAGTATCCATGAGTATAATGGAACTTTTTCTGTTTCCGTTCATCCAACCGAGGTGATTCCTGTGTTCAACACACCGCTCGGGGATTTTACCGATGTCATTCGAGTCGTGATCAACATTACGGTTAAGGTTTATGGGTATTCTTTCCCATTCGAGAACAGCACCTTCTTTCTCAAAAAGGGAGTGGGGATGGTGGCCCAGGACCAGGAACCTGATCAGAATGATGCTCAGATCCAGGGGATTCAGTCTGGGCAAGTGGGTGGAGTTGCCATTACCCCGCACTGAACCATGGATTGAATCCATGCCCATCGCCGGTCGTTGATCAGAACTTCAGAGATTCCATCTCCGTCGAAGTCCACCAAACGGACATAGTATCCATATCCATAATCGTCGGGGCGCCCGGGTACCTCTCCCCAATCTTGGGCGGCATGGGGAGCATGCGGAAACTCGAGGCACCTTTGCCCGAGACCATTGATGACATAGGGCCAGCCGCCATCTGAATAGAGGATGAGATCGGAACCACTCTCTCCTTTTCCTGGAAGTAAAGTAATCGGATCGAATGTGTGAAATGCCTGACGTTTACATGGTTGCGCCTGGCCAAGAGGGAAGTTCTGAGGGGGTGTCATACGCCACAGTTCATTCCCCTGAGCATCATGGAGCTGAAGGTCGGCCCGCTTGTTGTAAGTAAGGACTTGTGGATGGGAAAGATTCGGATAAAAGTGGCCGATGGTGCAAGCTTGCGGGTGGGTCCCTTTACTTTTCCATAAGAGTTCACCGGTTCTAGCATCAAAGAGGTATTGGAAATCGCTGGCCGCCTGGGCGATGCACAGACGTTCTCCCAGCCTGCCAATGGAAATGGAATCCACATGCATATCCACACCCACCCACTCCGAAAGGGATACAGGAGAAAAGGTCTTTCTTGTCTCCAAATTGTGATCGATGGTGTTATACCCAATGACAAATTCATCATAGGGATCCTCATCGAGGTTGACCGCCACGGGTGCATGACCCGCTCCGAGGTAATCGGCAGTTTTAATAAGTTCGAGTTTGGAGTTATAGAACCAAGCGGGATTGGCATAGTCATGCGGCGGATAGGAGCTCTCGGAGTTTTTAACCAGGATGGTCCAATCGGAAGGGTCAGGTCCGGTGTGAGCTACAAGGACAATCTGCATGTTGTCGGCTGGTCCTTGCACCGATTTTTCAATCTCCCCAGTGAGTCCATCAATGATAAGGACTTTATCCTGCCGGACAGTGACAACTTCGATCTTTCCATCCCCATCGATATCAGCGCAGTCCAGAGAACGTTCAGCGCAGTGGGTGACAAATGGCCGCGCTCCGGACCAAGGAGTACCAACCCGCCACAGGATCCTCCCCTTGAAATCGGTGGCGGTCA
>CAZORO010000059.1:5881-16744 GCA_964581845.1 uncultured bacterium | reverse complement strand
TTACACTTTCGTGGCCACCGGCACCACCCTTCTTCCACAGCATGTGGCCTTTCCGTTTTCCCTGATCATCGAACCAGCCGGCACCCCAGCCGGTCTCCCGGAAGGGATCAATGAGATCATCCCGGCCTGGGTGTTGCGCAATAACCTTTTCGCGATCAAACGCAATGAGCGCAAGTTCAGGAGCCGTGACAAGTCGTTCAGAACTCGCATTGAGTACCGGATTCTCAGGGAAGACATCGTGCGTATGATGCTGTCGGCGCGGGCTCAGCTCCAGAACCTGAGTGGTAAGGACTCCTACACCGGGGATCATGATCTCCCTACCCTTGGCAAGAACTTCATTACGGAGCGGTCGCGCCTTGCAGCGATTGAAACATATACCTTCCACATCCAGTTTTTTGCCCTCGAAGGGCTCTTTCAACGTGTACAAGCGGCGGGGAAGATCTCCCCCAGAATTCTTAAACGTCCCTCCGCCAATTCCAGTTGGGAATTCCAACGGCAGCTGCTCCGGGATGAGGGGCTTCATGGATCACCACAAGAGTTGTTAACCTTGTTCCTGGAACGCCTCAAGATCATCGCCAATGAGGTCGAGGAATCCAAAGCCAGGGATGACCGGCGTGGGATCCGCATCATCCCTGATTATGCGGATCATCACATTTTGGCGGGGGAGAATCCCTTTGTCCTTGAATTCCGGCAGGAAGTGGATTGCATCGAAGATCAGGTCCTTGACCTCCTGGACCTGTGAATTCATGCAAAGTCTTGGGGAACCCCATCCGTCTCCCTTTTCCTTAGTGAGCATTCTCTTCTATCTTGTTTTGACCGTTGTTTCGCTGAGTCTCCGAATTCCCCACTTCTCTCCCCTGGCTGTGATTGGTCCTGATGGAAGCGAATATGTCTACTGTGTCGAGAAGCATCAACTGCCGCACTCTCCTTATCTTCTATATATGTGGATGGGATTTCTTCTGCGCCGGTTCATCCGGCTAGATTGGGGATATGCGGGTCTTTCGATGGTCTGTTCTCTGGTCACCACAGTACTCTTTGGGCGGGTGGCCGAGCATCTATACAGAAACCGTTTTGCCGGTTGGGTGGCGGCTACTGTCTTCGCCCTCCTGCCAGTCTCCATTCGTTATTCCGGCCTTCAGGAGGTCTATACGGTCCAGATTTTCTGGCTGGTTTTGGCGTGGTGGGCGTTGGTTGCCTGTTCCAGTCCTCTCGGATGTGGACTTGCGGCTGGGGCAGCGGTCACGACACACAATGGCACGGTGTTCGCCCTTCCTGCATTACTCCTTCTCTTCCACCAGTGCAGCAGTCCACCGGCTCAAGCATCTTCTTTTTCGTTATTCCCGCGAAAGCTGGAATCCATGGTAGCTTTCCTTTCTCAACAGGTTGAAAAGACGATCCATGTGTTGAAGAAGGAACTTCTTGCGGTCCGTCACTCATCACCCGCATGGTGGAAGACCAAAGCCCTGGCTTGGGAAGCCCATGCCGCCACATGGGTTCAGGAGGAAGAAACCCCATTCAGGAACCTTGCGAGGGCAAGTGCCAGGTGGCCGTTCAGTCACGCCAAAGCTTTTTATGCCTGGAAACCTCAATGGGCGAAGCTACTGGCTGGCTTTCTCATTCCACAAGTGATTGTCATGACATGGCTCCTCATCATATGGATTCAAGGCCACGGGCTACGTGGCCTTCCCTTGCTGCGTCACTTTTTACGTGGTGTCGCCCCCGATCCAGGAACCCGGGAATCACTTGGCACCTCCTGGTGGGATTGCCTGTGGAGACAATCCGCCAGAACCTGGAATGAGCTGGCCAATCCCGATGTCCTTGGATTTGTTCCCCTCTTGATGGGTCTTGTGTTGCTCTTGCTCTGCCCCCTGAGAAAGACTTTGGTTTGGTGGTTATTAGCCATTCCTTACCTGCTCTATGAGATGACGCTCGGCATGTCTCTCGACTGGGGGATCTACCTGGTCTTTGTGGTTCCCGCCGTGGCAGCGGGCCTGGCGCTGGGCACTGCTTGTTGGTCTTGGAGTAGTAACCGCCCGCTCAACCTCTTACGTATTCTTGTATGTGCCACCGGCTTGGCCGGGCTCTTTTTTCAGATTCCTGCATTCCAGGTGGAAGCTGAGGTTCGTCGATTGCTCCCCTGGTACCGTGAGGGTGGCGCGATCAAGGCTCTCTCGGATTGGGTTCGTATGAACTCGCCTAAAGATTCGCTGGTGATTCAACCCATGGATTGGCATTTCGCGGGCCTGGCAAGCACTCTCTATACTGACCGGATCCCTCTTTTCCGGGAATCGGGAGGAATCCTGCTTCCCGGCCGTTGGCGCCCTCTTTTCAATAACGATAAATTCGGACATGTACGTACCGTCACGACACAGGACTTCGAGCAATGGCTCGATACTGAACGTCCCATCTTGTCATTTGATGCCGACCCTTTTCACACCTGGAGTGCCTATTGGCCTAAAGTGGATATCGAACGATATGAGACCCGACCTATTCTATGGCTGGACCACAATCAGAGTGGAACATCCGATCTGTGGAGGAATATCCGGATACTGGCCATTGTCGATATCGGCGATCCTACAGCCGAGGCGCCCTATCATGTTCAGTATTCCGAAAACCGCATCTGGGCAGATCTCGAGATTGCTCCATTCCGTCCAACCTTGTACCGAATTGCCCGGAAGACAGATCCGCCAGGGTCCCCCCAATGGGTGAAGGACTTACAAGCGCTTGTCCCTGAAAAGCAGCGGACACCACCCTCACCGGTACGGGATGAAGGTTTCTCGATTAAGGCCGGGGAGGGCCCCATCTCTCTGAGGTTGCCATCCCTGCCAGGAAGGGATCATGTTTTGCGGCTCACTCTTCAGTCTGTAGGCTGGGACTATGTGGTTGAATGCCAAGTGAGAACAGGAGCCAGGTGGGTCTATACAGATCGAGACATGGAGAAGATCACCGGGGATCCCGGCTACTACTTCACAGATCTTTATCTGCGTGTTCCCGCGAGATATGTACATGACTCCAATCTGGATGTCCGTCTCCTTCCGGCTCTTGGCACTCCTACGCTGAATGCCTTTCAGATTGAATGGGGAGTTGATAACGGTTAAGTGCTGTTGTTGAATCACATGGCGGGATATGTTTCTGGAACGGTTGGGCAAGACCTTATAATGACCAGTCAAGGAGCTTACCGATGAACCATTCTCGTGTATTCCTCTTCTCCTTTTGTGTTTTCTCCATCTTGGCATGGGGTCTTAGCCACCATGCGGAGGCTGAAACTGAGATCCACATTGTTGTCTCGGATACCAGCGTGGGCATGGGAAGAACCATCTCGGTGACTACTACGGTTGAGGCCCAACCTAGCGCGGATCTAAAGGGTTACCATGTCTGTCCCTTTGTCAATGGAAAGCGTTGGGGTGCCGAGGAGATCACGGATAAGGATGGCAAAGCAGTGATCCTCCTCCCGCTTCCCAATCCTGGTGAAGCGGAGGTTGAGGTAACTGTCTCCCCCCCAAAACCACCCTCCATACTGGCCACCAAATGGATCTGGGCCAGGCAAACCTCGGACCATCAGACTGTTTTCCTCGCGCGACCCTTCTCAATCGCGGGAGAAATCCAAAGTGCGAGTCTACGCATCACCGCCGATAACCACTTCCGGGCCTTCCTGAATGGTCAGAGGGTGGGCTCAGGAAACAACTTCCAAAAGAGTTTTCTTTTCCGGGAT
The DNA here is from genome assembly GCA_964581845.1 of uncultured bacterium. Taxonomy (GTDB): domain Bacteria; phylum Hinthialibacterota; class Hinthialibacteria; order OLB16; family OLB16; genus OLB16. Next base: position 13,032 of record CAZORO010000059.1, on the reverse strand, counting down.
CTCGCGGTGAAGCTCCACCCGGGAGAAAACCTGTTGTGCTTTGAGTGTGTCAATATCGATGGGCCAGCCGGGTTGGTGGCGGAATTCGTGGCTGTCACAAGTCAAGGGATAACGAAACTCCCAAGCGATGCTTCCTGGAAGGCCTATACCGCCAAACCAGCAAGCTGGCCCTCCGGAGTTGGAGAGGATGGAGAGCCGGTGTATGAAGTCGCCGCCATGGGGGAAGGAGTCTGGTCCTCCTTCAATCTCAAATGGCCGGGGCTGACCGCTTCGGATCCATTTCCCGTTGGAAAACCAATCCCATCCGATGCCATCCGCTCCAACAAGGTGAACGTGAAGGTCACACCCCGCAAGATCGAGATGCCTCCCATCCAGGACCGGCTGGTGGCCATCGAGTGGGAACCATGGTTTACCCCTCTCAACTGTAACTGGCAGACAGCCAATGGCCAACCCATCGTTGGCTACTATGACTCCTTCAACCTCGATGTGATCCGTCAACATTGCATCTGGATGGTGGAGGCAGGGATCAACCTTCTCATCGTGGATTGGACCAACAACCTTTGGGACAAGAAACATTGGAGTGAACGCAGCCCCGCTGTGAATGAGCTCGCCAAGGCCACGGAGATCACGCTGGAGGCATACTACAACCTGGCCAAGGAGGGGATCCCAGTGCCCAAACTCATCCTCCTTCCTGGACTCAGCAATGGACCAAAGACCACCATGACCGCGATCAATGAACAACAACGCTGGGTTTATGACCAATGGGTGAAGCCTGGCAAGTACAAGGACTTGTGGCTGGAATACGAGGGTAAGCCGTTGATTATCACCTTTAACGGTGGTGGTCCAGGAGCCCTCAAGGGAGAAACTGAGCCTGCCGACGAAAGCCAGTGGACAATTCGTTGGATGTCCAGCCAATTACAGTATTCTGATCTTGGTCAAAAAGGCTACTGGTCCTGGATGGATGGAGTCATGGATCCCATCCCCACGATTAATCAGAAAGGGGAGACCGAGGCGTTGACCGTGACCCCCGCCTTCTTCAGTGATGGCGGCTGGCTTGGACCCAAGGCGCGTGGACGTCTTGGCGGCTCTACCTTCACCGGCACCTTCAAGCAGGCGCTGCGCACTCCGCCTCGCTTCCTGGTCATCAACCAGTGGAATGAATTCGCCGGTCAACCCGAAGGATCGGGATATGGTCCTGGCAAGAATGTTTATTTAGACTGCTACAACATCCCCTTCAGCAATGATATCGAACCCACCTCGCTCACCTCTCCCGCTTACCGCAGCGAGTTCGGTTATGGATACTACTACCTGAATCTCATGGCGGCCTTGATCGACCTTTACCGGCAAGGCCAACCCACCTCCACTGTGATGTCCTTTGTCAATCCAGATTACCTGGATGGAACCTGTGGAGACACTCTCGATGTGCACTGGACCTCGATCGGTAAGGAACCCGAAAGTTACACGCTCTTTCTGGATGGTCAACCTCTTGTCACGGATCTGAAGGATGACTTCTACACCCTTGGATTGGGGCTTCTCGAACCGGGTAGGCACACCCTCAAGGTGGCCGGCAAGGGGACCGAAACCCGCTTCCCTTTGTCGTATGTGCATGAAGATATCCCGCTGGAGAAACCGGTTGAGGCTTTCTCGGAAACGGTATTCGTGGTGCCGTAGGTTACAACCGTTCGGAGTTCACGCTTAAGCGTGTTTTTCTCTCCTTCCTTGCATCATCCGGTTGCGTATGATGCAAGGAAGCAGTCTGTTCAACAGCTGAATGCCGTCTCCCTACTCCCCCCTGTAAACACAGATAGCCTCACAAGTTTCCCCAACCATGATGACTTGTGGCGTGATTCCTTGTCCCTCCAGCCGCCGCCAGATCCAGCCGCAGAGAATCTCGGCGGTGGGATTCGCCAGCCCTGGAATCTCATTGAGGTGAGAATAGTTCAGTGAGCAAAAAATTTTCTCCAAATGATGTATCAGGTCCCTTCTTTCCTCGCAGGCGGCCTGGACCTCATAGGAGTGTCCATGCAGACGGCGGCATTTATGTCCCACGGGTGTCTTCGGAAGGGAATGAGCGGCCTCGAAACGGAACGAGATCCGCTCGTAATAATGAAAGATTGAGTCTGGGCCAACAGATGAGGGTTCATAATCCATGGATTCGCGGCAGGTCACCGCAACCTCGACTGGGAAGGGTAGAGAGCCTGCAATCCCTTTTCTTACCCACATGCCAATGTCTCTGGGATCTCCGCTCTCCAAGCCTTTCATCTCGTTGAGGTAGCGGTGATCGAGTTGTGTAATCACCGGTTTCACGATGGCCTTGATCTCTCCGTAATCGATCAACCAGCCCAGATCTGGATTGGTTTCACCGGTTTGAGAGACATGGACATAGAAACGATGTCCATGGAGGCGTGAGGCCGCGCCACCCGGAACTTGGTGGGCATGCGCGGCCTCGAAGTTGAATGTTTTGATCAAACGGACCTTCATTTGAATAGATTTCTCACTCCTCATAGGGGACTGGGAGTGATTTCCCCGCCTTGGAACTTTTCTCCGCGGTCTCGATTACCGAGATCACACGCCGTCCTTCCTCGCCCTTGACCGCGAGCTCCTCACCCATTGTGAGGTGATCCGCGATATTCCGGTAATAGGCATGCCAGTCCCCCTCGAGGAAGGGCACCTTCCCGTTGAATTGAGATCCGCCTGCATAGCTGCTGACTGTCCAGGCACCATCCGGATAGTCCCTCATGCTGGCTGCGCCCTTGGTGCCGAGGACACGCCAACGGTCCTTTGGGGCCGCCGCCAGAGAGCTAATTTCGGCGGTTGCCAGCGCTCCATTCTTGAAGCGGATCATCGCCAGGGTGTGATCCTCATTGGTGACTCCATGCCACTGACGTTTCTGGAAGGCGCCGAAGACTGACTCCACCGGCGAGGGGATCAGGTTCAGGATCCAATCCACAAAGTGCGCTCCCCAGTCATAGAGACAGCCTCCCGAGATAGTTTTATCGGAACGCCACCACCAGCCTGGATGACCATAGTTCCCGCCGAACAGCTCTACTTGAAAAACCTCACCAATCATCCCCTCCGCGACAAGTTTACGTAACGCCATGTAGTCTCCGTCCCAACGGCGGTTGTGGAAGACGCTCAACATGACCTTGTTTTTCTTGGCTGCCTCGATCATCGCGGTAGCTTCTTTCGCGGTGATGCACATCGGCTTTTCGGTGATGACATGCTTCCCAGCGCGCGCCGCTTGAACCGCCAACCCGGCATGGGTGTTATGAGGTGTCACGAGAACCACCAGATCAAGATCCTTCTTGGAAAGCATCTTCTTGACATTGTCATAGACATCCAGGGCCGGGAAATCGGCCTTGGCGGTTTCCGCGCGAGAGCGGTCGATATCACAGACCGCCACGAATTCCAGGCCGGGAACCTTGGCCATGGCATCACCATGGATCTTGCCCATGCTGAAGGCGCCGCCATAACCAATGACCCCACACCAGACTGGGCTGGATTCCTTAACGCCGTTTGACCAGCGTAATGAACGGACCACCGCCTTTTGGAACTCGGGGTGGTTGAAAGCGGCCTCGCCATGCCCCAAGGCAAGGTAAACGATCTTTCCCTTACCCTCCTCGCGGACATAGATCATGGGTTGCGGCTGGTTTTGCCATTGCGAGGTGGCCAGAGTGGTCCAGCGCGAGGAATCTCCACCGAGAAGATAGAGCTCATCCTCGATCCGGAAGGGGTTCATCCGGCGGGTGATGTAGTGATCCACGCCAGTGGCTTTCACCTCGAAGGTGTGAACTGGGCCATGACCGATGAACTCGCTCCCAATGAGTGTCAGATAGCTTGGATGATTCTTGAAAGAATCCGAGGCAGAATGGATGCCCACCATGGCCCCCCCTCCACGCACCCAGTCTTCCAGCTCTTGGACCTGTTTCTTGGTAAGTCCATCTCCCTGTGTATAGATCAACAGGGCATCAAACTTCGCGAGGTTATCTTTATTGATGGCCTCGCGGTCTTGAGTGTGGGTGACCTGGAAACCACCCACATGGTTGAGGAACCCTTCCAGGATTGCACCGCATTTCTCAAAATCGTGATACCCCCCACCTGTCAGCAATAACACCTTCAGTGATTTCATGGTTCGCTCCCGGCCATAAGATAGTGAAAACGAGGAATAGTAGAGCTTTTTATGTGGAATGATGTAGCAGTACCCCACAAGGGGGGGGAAAAGAGCTCCCTCCCCCCTTGCGGGGGAGGGTTGGGGTGGGGGGATGATCTATCTCAGTCTCTCTTCAACACAAAACACCAACAAGTGCCAAGGAAAAAGCGTTTTTTGTGCCTGACCTCAAAGCCGGAGGTATGGGCCATCTCCAGGAATTCCTCTCCCGAATAGAACTTCTCCATGGAATCGGCCAAGTAGCGGTAGGCGTGTTCACCTCCAGAGGCGATAAAACCGGCTATGGGGAGGACCCTTTGGATGTATAACCTCTTCAAGTATTCCATCCGGACACTTCCCGATCGCAGGAAATCGAGAACTACGAATTCTCCCCCACCATGGAGAACACGGCGAACCTCACCCATCCCCCTCAATGGATCCGACCAGTTCCTGACACCAAAGGCACACAGACAGACATGGAAAGATTCGTCCGGAAAGGGGAGAGCGAGCGCATCCCCGCAGAGGACACTCCCCATCTTGGAGCGGTTAGCCATTCTATGGCGGGCTTTATGCAACATTGGAAGAGCAAAGTCCGCGATCACTACTGAATCCTGTGGCCGGCACCGTAAGAGCTGCATCGCCATGTCACCGGTTCCACCGCAGAGGTCTAGCACTCTGGCAGGAGTCGGGATCTTTAGGTGGTGGATGGCATACCACCGCCAGTATTGGTCGGCGCCGAAGGAAAGAACCCGGTTCAGAAGGTCATAGGTTCCCGCGATCCGTCCGAACATTTCGCGGACCTGCTGATCCTTGGGGGTGGAGGATTCGGGATTTGGAAGAACAGGAGTAGTTGCACCATCCATGGAACCGGATCTTCAGGATGTTAAAGTATGGATCTGGTCTGGCTCTTGGGGATTGGAGGTGGTTCCATACATGTCTTTATGGTTGCGTTCACGGATAATCTTTCCCAGGCCCTCGCGGATGTAATACCGCTCGAAAGCCGCTACTGTCGCCGCATCAAAGTGGGTGCCCACTTCCCGTTTGAGAATCCCCAATACATCACCGGGATCGGCTGGATCTCTGTAGTCACGGATCGAGGTCATGGCATCGAACACATCGGCAACCGCCATGATCCTTGCGAGTGGGTGCATCTTCTCGCCATCCAACCCATAGGGATAACCCGTGCCATCCACCCGTTCATGATGCTGTCCCGCCACGTTGGGGATACTTCTGTACCGGGGGGAGAATTTGATCTTGTTGAGAATATCGATGGTGTAGATTACGTGGCGTTTCATAGCCTTGTATTCCTGGTCCGTGAGCTTTCCGGGTTTGGTCAGGATCGCCTCAGGTACACCGATCTTTCCATAATCATGCAATAGCGCGGCGTAGTTGAGAATCTCGAGGTCTTCCTCTTTGAAGCCCATCTCGGCGGCGATCGCCAAGGAATAAGTCCGCACTCGCATGGTGTGACCAGCGGTACTGGGGTGGCGTGCGTCGATGGTGGAGGCCAAAGCTTCCATGGTGGATTCGAATAATTCCCGCAGGTCCTGATAGAGGGATGAGTTTTCGATGGCGAGCTGAATCTGCGCGGAAAGCGCACGTAGGAATACCTCGTCATCCTCGCTGAAGTCGCCATCCAATTTGTTGATCGCCTGGATCACAGCGATGACCGTGCCTTCACGATTCTTTACTGGCATGCATAAAAGGCTGCGAGTATGGTATCCAGTCCGGTGATCGATTTCGGAATTGAAACGCGGATCGTTGTAAGCATCACGGATGTTTACGGTTTCGCCGGCTTGCGCCACCCATCCGGCGATCCCTTTCCCAATAGCAATTGTGATGGGTTCTGTCTTCTGTGCTACTTTCGACCAGAGGATTCCCTCCTCAGCATTCACGATGAAGAGCGTCGAGCGATCGGCGTTCAGGGCCTTGGTGACATGAACCATAACATCAATCAACAGAGCATCGATGGTCTTTGCCGAGAAGATATCGAGTGAGAGCTTGTACAGGTTCTCCAGCTGATCAAGACGCTTACGAATAACAGGAGAGATCTCTTGGGGGTACAATTGGGACAAAGGCTCATTCATGGCAAAGCGGTGAAACACCTCCAAACCTTTATCTTAGGGGTATTCCACGGAGTGCGTAAGGTCAGGACAGCTAACGGGTAAAGTTCGACAATGGATTGAATGCCGAACCAGGCCCGTATGCATAGAGATCGCCTTGTGATTTCGAACCATTGGTGGGCGTGTAATAAAGGACATCCCCGGAAAACGTCTTTGACATTCCCGCAAGGTTCTGAAAACGGTCCCACTCCCAGTATCCATCCGGTCCAGGTGAGATAAACCCATACTTGAATCGGTTACGGGGAGGATCGAAGAGACGAACACAGGCCCGTCCCCCCACCATGATGGGACGTCCACGGGAACGGCATTTGGCGGGCTTGGACTTAAAAGTCTCGTCGCATCCGTATCCTTCCCGCGTGACATACCAGCTATTGACAATGTCTCCGCCCGCGCCACCCAGGGCACCGAGTACGAATGGGTCGAGTGGGACCTTCTTGATGTAAGCGACAGGAGTGGTCAGTTGCCTGCCCGAGGCCCACCAGTTGCCATCCGAACAGTGAGGGAACGCTTTTGCATCTTCTTCCTCATCACAGGGATATTTGCGCCAGTCCAGGGAATACATTTCCACCGCCGTGGCCAGGCTCTTGATATCACCCTGGACTTTCGTGGTCTTTGCCCGCAGCTGCGCCTCCATGAAGTTCGGCAACGCGATTCCAATCAGGATCAGGATGATCGCGATGACGATCAACAGCTCGATCAGCGTGAATCCTTCGCGTGCCTTCCACATGGTATGGACCTTCTTTCTCTCACTATACAGTGCTACTAGCCGTATTCCATCTGTCTTATGACATCCCGCCGGAGTAGCGGAATTTTTAGCAAGGTGTGTTTCGGACGAGCCCATTCGCGATTTGACGGGACCAAGCGAATAAAATAGCAACAAC
>CAZORO010000059.1:0-5871 GCA_964581845.1 uncultured bacterium | reverse complement strand
TGCTAATGAAATCCCGCCGGAGTAGCCAATTGATTCTCTTGTTGTCTTGCGAACGACCCATTTCGCGATGGGACGACACCATGCGAATCAATTCGCTACTCCGAGGGGCGATCTAGCCCGAGAGAAGATTCTCACGCGAGTATCGTTAATACTGCGACCACTCACTCACACTGGTATCATCGCGCAATGTAATGATTCCAATCCCATCCGCATCCGCCGGGCCGAGATTCGCGAAATCATCCGCCAGCATCGCACAGTCCGTGATGACCACACTGTTCACATAGCCCTCTCCGGTATCGCCGGATTCATCGGAGAAGAGCCATGAGGGGGTGTTATGGGTCTTGGTGTAGAGCGACCATCGGCCATCCACTCCCGAGCCCAGAGTCGTAGTGCCCACATAAACCCCATCGATGTACTTGTCCATTTTGAGCTTGGGAAGATCGACCGCGAAACCGATCCGGTACCAGGTATTGGGAGCGATGGTCCCGTGATATTGACCGCTGATTCCGATTCCATTTGGACTGGGTGTTGTCCCACCGTCGCCAACATAAAAATCGGCATCATTATTATTGGATCCGGCGGTTTGAAACAGAGCGCGCCAAATACCATCCGAGATCTCGGGGTACAAGATATCCATGACCAGTGAGTAAATGTTGACATAAATACCGCCACCGTTGGCCTCGATCCCCGGGAACATCTGGATTCCATCCGTTGACGATAGATAGGCTGGGAAGTGCAAGACAAAAGCCGGCACTCCGTTGATGTCAGGAATGCCAAAAGATGTTGTGGTTCCGAAGGTGCTCATATTAACGGCATCGCCCGCGAAAACCAGATCCGTTCCCACTGTGGCACTCAGGCTTCCATCAAACTCCCACACGCCACCACTATGGCAGGGAATCTCGAGTGGATCTGGGGTTGGAGTTGGGGTTGCCGTTATCGTGGGTGTGGGAGTTGGCCCCGGTGTTGGGGGAGCGAAGATGGGGAAGATTCCAGCGGCGGAGGCTGATCCAAGTGCCTGAATCTCCCCGGCGGTTGCGGTCCCATCCAGGATGGCGATGCTGTTTACATATCCTTCACCGACCTCCCCATCGTTATCCGAGAAGAACCAGGAGGGAAATCCATCCGTAGCCGTCCAGAGTGAATAACTTCCATCCAGGGATTCAGGGACGAGATCGGAGGTGCCCACAAATGATCCATCGATATAATTGTCGACCTTCGGCAGGGGATCTCTCAGGTCTACCACGAAAGCGATCCGGTGCCAGGTGTCGGGAAGAATGGTTCCATGGTAGGTGTAGTTGGTTCCGATGCCGTTGGGACTAGGTCCCGAAAAAGAGTCTCCTACAAACAACTCCGCGTCATTGGCATTGGTATCATTGGCCTGAAGAAGAGCGCGGTAGATCCCATCCGACTCAACCGGGAAGAGAATGTCCATGATCAGGGTATAGAGGTTTACATACAACCCGCCCCCATTGGCCTCGATGCCTGGATACACCTTGATGCCATCGGTCTGGGATCTGTAGGCGGGGAAGTGCATGACTTTGGCGGGAATGCCACCGATATCGGGGATACCAAAAGCGGCCGTGGTGTTGAACTCAGTGGTCGCGGCTACATTCCCTGCATATATCAGGTCGTTTCCCACCGTGGCGGAAAGACTCAGGTTCTCAAAATCCCACAGGCCCTTCACTTGATCTTTCAACTCCGCCTGAGCTCCGGTCCAGGAATATGTCACCAAAGCTGCAACAACAAGAAGGTTTACCAATCCATGCTTGATCACCACTCCATCCTCCCCTCAATCTGTCATGATCCTCTCGAAATAAGTCTCTTCACCAGATTACCTGTGGATTGGACAATTCCTCAGATTGATAGACACAATCCAACCCAATACGAATATCGAGATCATACAATATGATATCATTATAGGGAAAGTAAGGTGTTTTTTTTATTCTCACCCTTATCAGAAGGGGGGTATGAGATGAAAGGTTTATTCGCAGTCTATATGAGGAAGTTAATCTCCGCTCCAGATAAAATCTTCGATTCCTTCTCCGACTCCCTGCAAAAACCCCCTTCCACCTCTCTGGACCCGTTCAAAGACCCCTCTAGGGAGATCCATCAAGATGAACTTGGGAATCGCAGTGGCTTCTGGTAGTTGAAAGGGATTGAGAAGTTGCCAATCCCCCTCGCCGACCTTCTGAACAATCAAGTCGGTACTGTTGAGTGAATCGGGTGTCCAACCGAACAGCAGGCTACCCACCGCGGGAATGTCCCTCAGTCTCCCAATGGGGAATCCCAACGACAGATAGCGGGTCTGGACCTTGTCTCCCGGGGGGGTCCGTGTGAGATAAAAGGTGACATCCACCAGCTCTTCCCTGAATATCATCTTATCAAACATGCCAGGTACACCAAGCGAGAGAGGAACTCGTCTCGTCTCGCCCCGGACACGCCATCCAGCTCCCCGCCCAGGAACATAGAAAACAAAGCCAGTCGCTCTCAAAGGGTAGTCCCCCTCGGAAAAACTTCCCATTACCGTATTCAGGTACAGGGTCTCTCCGATCAGGATTGTCCGTAAGCTCAGGGCCCTATAAAGCGAAGAACCAATCCGTGCGGCACTGATCGTAAGGGTAGGATTTGGACTCCCAGAATGCCCGAAAGCTTTATCCAGGCTGTCAGGCTGATCGGGATTGGGAGGAAACTCATGCTTCCGTTTCAACCAACGGTTACGGGACAGGATCTCGTCGAGATAAACATCCCGGAGATAGAAGGTTCCACGTACATTTGTCAGAACGACAGGAATGGCCACCTGCTCGAAACGGAGTCCGCTACACTCCAGGTCTCCGTCTAGAATCCAGTTCCCACGTTTATTCCCCTTGATATCGCCAACAAAAACTCCTGTTCCTCCAATCTGGACGCCCCGATAGACAGGAGTGACTCCGCCCCCATCCACCTCACCCTTCACCTTGAGATCTGGAGACCAACCTTCCGGTGTCTTGGTGATGGTTCCTTGAGACAGGATCCGGACCGGGGTGGAATCACCCAGAACCACATTCAATTCCTGGACCCGGTAAGCTTCACCCGGCATGCTCGAGATGGTCAAACCGATCTTGGCCTGAGTTTCAAGCGTTTTCTGATAATTCGTTTTGTAGGAGGGAGGGATGGTGATGAACACCCATTTGTTGGCGGACAGGGAACCAGTCAGTCTTCTGGACTTGGAGTTGATCTGGACCTCGAAGGGGCCGCTTAGATCTTTCCAGGTGAACCAGGCCGGCTGGCCAGCCGGCTGAGGAAAGGGGTTCCTGATCTGGCCAGTGGGTGATGCCAGTCTTCCATTGATTGTTCCTGACTGGATCCAATCCGTTGTGTTGTTCCCAACAGGGATTCTTCCCACAAGAGAAAGGTTCAGTGTAACAGACCCCTCGGCTTGGACTGGATCGATCTTGTACTCTTTGAGGAGCTTGGCCAGGTCGAAATGGAGGGTGGGAGAACGGAAGGTCCACTGAGATGTGTCAGCCTGATAAACGAATTCGATAGGTCCTTTAATTCCACGCCCCGTGTCGATGATTCCCTCCTCAATGCTCAAGGAAAAGGATGGTTTGAGTGTGACCGCGATCCCTCCATCCAGACGCCAATCTTTTGGATTCACCCACTCTTGAAAAGATGGGCTGATCTGGAGTCCGGGGATGAGCTCCTGTAATGCCCGCATGTCTCCCGAAAGCGAGGCGCCACCAATGCCGAGGCGATCTCCCTTCAACTCACAGTCCCTCATGCCCACCTGCAATGCTGTTCCCCACGTGATATCTGCCGAAGACCAGCGTGGGTTGCGTCCTTCCACAATCTTCCCAGCTAGCTGAACCACGAGAGGACGGGCCGAAAAGTCATACTTCCCCCAACGGAACGACTTGCTGGAGAGTTTGAGTCCCAGCTGTGGATCCGAGTTATCGAATATGTTTCCCTGCAGATCAAATGTGGCCTCGCTGACTCCGGTCATGTTGGTATTGAAGGGTGAGAGGTCGAGTTTCTTGCTTGTGCCATCCAGGCGGTAATCACCCTTTGGTGTATATGCAAGATTTCCGGACCAAGCGCTGCCCATGACCTCCTCCACTGCATAGGGACCTTTGATTTCGATCCCTCCTTCGGAAAGGGCGAACTCCATGTCTTGAAGCGAAAGACCCCTCAGGGGTTGAGTCAGTGGTGCCCCCTCGGTTCTTTGTGATACAAGCGAGGCTTTACCTGTCCAGTTGTTTATTTTTCCCTCCATCCCGGCTTCGATTGTCAGCCCATGGAACTGGTGACCGGTTTTTGGAATTGTGAGGCTTTCGAAGGAAGCCTTGGCTTGTAGATTGAGATTCCAGTTTTTCCAATCTCCTAAACGTCCGGAGCCGAGCAGCTGTTGGACATCAATTTCGCCTATGGCGGGAGGCAAGTTCTTGGCCATGAAAAGAGGGGCAATGTCCTGGTAAGCCACCACAAAGGGACCGAGCGAGGCGGTGACAGACCATGGCCAATGGGAAGTGTTGATTCCCAGATCACAGGTGTAGCGTTCGCTGTAGGAATCGGTGACCGCCAACCGCCAACTGGAGGCTTCCTTGCGGGAGGGACGGAGCCCGCCAGCCACTTCAATGGCGCTGATCTCAGTCATCAGGGGGATCGCTAAGGCCAGGTCGGGGAAACGATCTATCCAGGGCCCATGGGAGAGTGTTTCGGGATTGAGGATTTGGTGCGGATTAAGACGTCCAATGAACCCCCACCTATCCGGTTTCCGTTGCCAGGTCAGGTCGAGATCCATTTGGATGGTGAAGGGAGGGATTTCGGACTGGCCAGTCTGGGGATTCAATGGTTCCCAGGTCAGGCTCCCGATGGATCGTTTTTTTTTTCCAGAAACCCAGTCTGTAGTCTGAGGGTTTCAAAGAGTTGATCGGCCTGGAATGAAATGCCCTCAATGATGATGTTTTGTTGAGGATAACTCAGTTCCAGGCTGGTATTTTCCAGGATGACGCCCGCCAGCCAGGATGACACCCCTTTTGAGGGACCCATGGATTCAGCCTTACGGGAGGGGATCAGATCCTGCATGGAGCTTACCAGGTCACTGAATGGAAACACCTCTGATGCCGAGTTAAGGTGGACCTGAGTGCCCTGGCAGAAAAGGTTCCACGGTGACTCGTTGTTCTCACGGTTGCAAAGGAGGGTTTCAACCTCATATTGCTGGAGAGATTGGTTCTCCACAGAGATCGTAAGATTCAATTGTTTAATTTGGATCGCTCTAAGCGGGATGCCAGACTTTGTGGAGGTGGCAGAAGAGGGACTCGCGCTGGAGGCTGTTTTCGCAAGTAGAGGATCGAGCAGGTCACGTAGGTTCCAGCGTCCATGCCTCTTTTCAAGCGAGATCACCGGGTGGGTGAGGATCACCTCGATGAAACGCCCTTGTTGGAGGCCCGTGCCCCCCCCCTCAGCGGCAGCCTCGATCTTTTCAACCGAAAGAATGGTTCCCGTCGTGTTGGCGATCCTGACATTGTTCAGGGTGATCTGGTTGGGGAAAGTGACTTGCGCGCCGCCGACCTTGGCGCCCTCGCCAAGAAGAGAAACCAAGCGGGTTTCAATTGCTTGCTGAGTTCCCTGTGAGGATAGACGGCGTTGGACTTGGGTGTAGACATAATAAGCGGTGGAACCCGCGAGGATCAGGGTGAGTACCACGCCCACAAGGAAACCTACAATCAGTCCACGTGCCATAAATCGTTTTAGTCAGCGCCCTCTTCGAGTACCCGGATGGCCTGAGTCAGCTCACGGGTGACTCGTTCCAGATTTTCACGATTTTTCGACTCTATTCCCTCGAACACAAGCGGTTTGCCAATAGTAATCCGGATCCGCTTGGGAATCAGG
>CAZORO010000058.1:11810-16812 GCA_964581845.1 uncultured bacterium | reverse complement strand
TCCCTGGTGGCCCAGTTCAAAAAACCCCGGTTTTACGGGCCATTTTTGCGGTTTTCCTCCTCAGCCCAAAATCTCCATGTAGCGTTGAAACCCCCGATGTGTCAAGAAAAAAAACTGTGACCACCCTTAATACCCCCCATTCTCCGGGTCGGACTGTGTCCACGGGGGGCAAGTGGCCGCGCCCCCACCCCGGCCATCTCAGGGAGTTCCCTCGTAATTCGTGTAGGAACTCGCAAGCAGGGGTGATATGGAACACTTCCGAACCCCACATACAGCATTTTCCACCCCATGGGAGATCGTGTGTTTTTCCCTTCAGCCATCGGTACGATGCTCTTCCGAGGCAGACTGCTCAATTGACCGTTCACATACGTCTTCAAATGCATGCGCGTCCGTGGGTCTTGATGTACCCATCGAACTTCCGAAAAAAATCGTTACAAAGATCCCTGTAATGACTTGATCGCTCCCTCTCCATCCCCTTTTCCCCCGTTCTTATTAGTATACAATTGATTATTGTCACAAACTTGCCGGGGGTTAGGTGCTGTAGTACCAATCAATTCCATGAAGAAACTTATTGTATCCCTGTTTTTGACCTTCTTTGCCAACCCCATCCTGGTCGGGGTAACCGCTGAGGTGGCTCCGGCTGCGGTCGATGGCCGGTCGGGCGAATTCATGGAATATGAGGTTTATTGGACAAAGCTCCTGGCCGGGAGAATCAATGTCTATAACCATGGCGTGACTCAGCGAGCGGGCCAACCTTGCCAGAAGTTGGAAGCTTATGCACGTACCGATGGAGCGGTCGAAGTGATCTATGAATCCAAACAGAGATATTTGGGGTATCTTCGTCCAGACTCGAGCTCTTGGATTTATGAGGAGTGGGAGAAAGATCATGATTGGAGTCTCCAATCCTGGTTGGAGTTTCCTGTGAGCCAATCGATAGTTAAACGGTATAAAAAGGGGCGGCTTCGGAATGAGATCACAGTCCCCCCGGGAACACTGGATCCCGTTGGTGCAGTTTACCGTCTTCTCTGTATCCACCTTTCGCCCGGTGATCATCACGAAGTCACTGTGAGTCAAGGTAAGGACATTTATTTTGCTACCGCTGATGTGACTCAGGGACCCATCCTCGATTCACTTTTCGGTCCTGTCAAAACGGTTGAGGTGGTCCCACGAATCCATTTTGAGGGAAAACCTTTGGGGAAAAGGTACTTGAAGGCATGGGTTACGCAAGATGCGAATGTCCCGGTTCGTCTCTTCGCGGATATCGAATATGGTTCATTCACTGCTGATTTGGTGAAATACCGTCCGCCTTGTGCGAATCCCTCCACCGAACCTATCCTTTCTTGGAAAAGGTAGTTTTTTTAACATTTTTTCTTTGAGTCTCCAAAGAATGGGTCTCATTTTGTTTGGCTTCCTCCATAGGAACTCTCCTGTTCCCATAGAATGTGGATATCCCATCCTTTTCCCTTCTGTTGACACCTTTCTTTACAACACGATACACTCAATCTACCTGATCTTCTGCTCTGTTGTCGCTTGAATCGTCTGGTTCAGATAGCAAGGAGGCTGTTTATCATGGTCCGGATGAGGTGTGTCACACTCCTGTATGCGTGTATCTTGAGCATGTATGGAGGATTTCCCGCAACAGCCTCAATGACTACCTCCCCAATGGAGGATGTCAGTGTTGGAACAGTGGTTTTTGTGGACCTTTCCTGCCCATCTCTGACAGGTCTGTGGGATTTTGATAATGGAACTCTGAAGGCTACGGCCGGGAATGACTTAGTCTTCCTTGGCAATGCTGGATCCAGTACTCAATTTGGAACGACGACTTCCTTTGGGATTTCTGACATAAGTGGCGCTTCTGCTTACGTAATGAAGTTTCCAGCCTACCCACAAACCGATGGTATCCAAATGTTTCCAGATATCCCCGCAAATGGCGGCGGGGCCCGTGTGAACCAATACAGCCTGGTCCTGGATCTCCTCTACCCATCCTCCTCGGATGCCACCTGGAGGTCCATTTTTCAAACCAACCATGCTAATACGGACGATGGAGACTTTTTCATCAATACCGCCAATGGAGTGGGTATCAACGGTATCTATGATGGGAACTTCACCGCGGATACCTGGCACCGGCTTGTGATTTCCGTGGATCTATCAACCTCGACCATGGCCAAATACATCGATGGAGTCTTTGTAGGGAGCCAAACTCTGCCTCAAGGTCTCGATGGACGTTGGTCCCTGAACACGGATCTGGACAATCTGCCCACTTTGCTTTTCTCCGATGAAAGGAACGATTTGGCCGAGGGGTATGTCAATAGTGTAGCCATCCTTGGGTGTGTTCTGTCGGCATCGGATGTGGCCGCTTTGGGTGGGCCCTCCGCGGCGGGCATCTTCCCCTCGGTTGAACCGCTACCGACCGAAACACCGACGGTCACTAACACTGCCATCTCAACAGCAACCTCGACATTACCTGTTCCGACGGTGTCTCCAACGCCGACTCCCGCGACAGCGATCAAGGGAGCTACGCTTACTTTCGTTTGCCAATGCGGGATAGGCATATTCGGTAGCCCGGATCCGGCCCGTCTACGAATAGTAGCGGGGACTCTGCCTGGCTTCGAGGCACCGCTGATTTCCTGTGAAATACCCAATACGCTGGTGGATTACACGATCGATACCGCCTCCCTGGCGGGTCTTTCCTGTGAAGACACCTTGGCAACAATTCTTCGTCAATGGCTGGCCGCGATCGATGCCCAGGCGGCGGGCGTTATTACAGCCGCAACTGTGGCAGGTGAACCCGGAGTCATCAGTATTTACTCTTCATCAGCCTTCTACATTGGTCTTTGCTCCACGGAAATTCTGGGAACTAGCTGCGATGATCAGATCTGTTACCCGCTCAGTTACAAGAATATCTACAATGTGGGTGATGGAAGTCCGGGGAATGAATCCGAATTTCACGATTTATTCCAATGTGGTCTTGGCATCGCGGTTGAAAACTTCCTGGATGTGACCCCGACTCCGACAGGGACAGTCACGAATACACGGACTCCTGTTAACACAGCCACGCCAACCCTCACGGAGACGCCAACGGTGACATCGACAGAATCTCCCACTTATACGGTGACGGATTCCTCCACCGCGACGCCGACCTCGACAGAATCTGGTCCGTTTATATGCACGGATGCCAGAGCTCTTTCATTGATGTGCTGGGGTGAGACCTCAATAGATGCATTGCCTTTCACTGTCCGTGTAGTCAGTGGCCCCATTCCAGATGCCACGTGCGGTCCGTTGGTTTGCACAGGCACGATTCTCGCCACGGTAGTGGTTGATCCAGCTTCGGTTGCCGATGAATTCCCCTTTGATGAGACACCGTTTAGTTGTGAAGACGCTCTCAATGCCTTGCTTGCGGACATCGCTGACCAGTTGGTGGCGAGTGGAATGTATATCACGACCGGGGCCAGCGACCATGTTGTTGTTCAGAACGATGCTCCTTTCCACTTCTGTGTGTGTGGCGATGAGGCGGGGCTGGCATGCAAGAGCCCGGAAGGCTGGCCGATTGATGTGTGTGGCCTAGGAGATCTGGGGGATGGAATTTTCGGCGCCACGAGCTTCACAATAACTGATGTCAGCGGCCCCAGCACGGGAATTGGAATCATCGGGCTCGATGCCGTGTGTCCAGGCGTGCCGACCAACACCCCAACCAACACAGAAACTCCTTTGGACACGGAAACTCCGACCTTCACAGCCACAGAAGTTGATACCGATACCCCCATTCCGCCAACTGTTACCTTCACGAATACAGCAACAGAAACGCCTTTGGAGCCAACTCTCACACTTACGGATACACCCGTGGATACAGCGACAGCCACGAACACCCCAGTGGATACCTCAACAGAGACTTCCATCCCAACCGAAACTCCGACTCCCACTTCATCGGTAAGCGAGACTCCAACTGAAACGTCTACTCCAACCTTTACGGTAACCGGAACTGAAACAACCGAACCCACGGCAACTTCAACCGCCACCGCGACTGACACGGAGGTTGTCCCGACATCCACGCCCACTCTGACACTTACGGGAACGGCAACTGAAACTGAAACATCCACCTCCACGGCCTCAGAGACACCGACAATGACAGCCTCGGAGACGGCGACGGTTTCCACAACAGCGACGGAGACTCCTACCGGGACAACTCCACCAACCGAGACTCCGACCGAGACAATCGAGTGTCCTGTTTCGTTTAGTTGGGCCTCGAGCGTGACTCCTCTTACAGAGTTCCCCCTTTCCGATCCCATAAACTCTCTGGGAGCACCCGATGGACTCGCGACGAGCTTTGTAAATGAGACAGGAGCCGCAGCGGAGTATGGGTTTGATACATCAGCATCACAAGTGGAAACCGCTGATTTCGCCTCCGCGCTGGGTGTGTCATTGGCGGTCCTTAGTGCTGCTGACTTCGTTGCATTTGATGGGAACGGAACGCCCGGACGTGGATTCGAAACATCGACATGGGTCTTCTCGGATGGAATCCATTCCATCACAGTGGACTATTCTTTTGACAATCCGGTCATCACGGACAAGATTATCGCTCTCGGAAATGTAACCCGTACTGACCTTGGAGATTTGTTTGGTTTCTCTACCCCCGGAACCGGAGATTATGCCTACATCCTCTTTGATATCAGCAGTCAAATCGATATCACATCCGCATTGTTCACTGTGAGAGTGTCCGCGCCTGGCCAGGGCGGTACCATTCCGGACTCTCCAGATATCGATGCTCTGGGCCTACTGTCTGTATCCAGTATCTGCGCGATTCCCACAGCGACAGCCACCCTATCTGAAACCATGACGGAGACCGCGACTCAAACGGGAACCATCACGGATACGGCCACGCCCACGGAGACCGTGACGGAGACCGCGACACAAACGGGAACGATCACGGATACGGCTACACCCACGGAGACCATGACGGAGACCGCGACACAAACGGGAACGATCACGGATACGGCTACACCCA
>CAZORO010000058.1:4575-11710 GCA_964581845.1 uncultured bacterium | reverse complement strand
CGGGAACGATCACGGATACGGCTACACCCACGGAGACCATGACGGAGACCGCGACTCAAACGGGAACGATCACGGATACGGCCACACCCACGGAAACCATGACGGAGACCGCGACACAAACGGGAACGATCACGGATACGGCTACACCCACGGAGACCGTGACGAGGACCGCGACTCAAACGGGAACGATCACGGATACGGCTACACCCACGGAGACAGTGACGGAGACCGCGACTCAAACGGGAACGATCACGGATACGGCCACCCCCACGAATAGTGCGACGGTAACGGCGACACCAACGGAAACTGTGACGGAGACAGCCACCCCCACGAATAGTGCGACGGTAACGGTGACACCAACGGTGACACCAACGGAAACTGTGACGGAGACAATGACGAGAACCGCAACCGAGACGGTATTGGTAACGGCAACGGAAACTGATACACCGACCGGGACTGGTACGGTTACAGAGACATTGACTCCTTCAAAGACAAGGACCCCAACAGTCACCACAACCCCGACCATCACACCAACGCCGGGATGTGATAGTGGAGGTTATCTGTTGCTTACCACGGGACAGATTGAACGGATTGGCCATCCAGTGAGGGTCAATGGAGGCTTCTTCTTCCTGAATGATTTCGCGCGCGATCTTGAACGTGCGATTGCCGACACCAGTGGGGGAATAAAGAAAGACCTTGTGGTCTTGGATGGCTCAGGTGTTGTTTCCTTCGTGGAGAATCCAGGTGACAACATTCCGCAAGACTTCCTGTTCGATGTTTCCTCTGACTTCCCGATCGGGCATGCGGTTGACCTCGAGATGTCAATGAGTAGTGAAGGCTTCTGGGTGTTGACTGATTTTGGTGGCATTTACCGCGCGGGGAATACGAAGGATAGCGCGGAACCACCGCTGGTCATGGGCACCGATCAACTACCACTCGGCTATGACATACCATTCGGTGCTTTTCGCAACCCAGCTCTCCCCAACCCGGGTGGCGCCACGATTCGCGCCGTGGCCTTGGCCGTGATCGATGTGAACCCGCCGTACAATAAAGCGGATGGCTATATCATCATTGACAGCCAGGGTGCTCGCTACCAGTTCACTCCAGCCTCTGGCCCAGTGGCGGCTGGCACTTACGCTGCTTTGCAAGTCAACGACCCGTTGAAACTACTCGAACCAACGATTCCAGCGGGTACTGGCGAGCCATTTGATTATACCAACTCGGGTTATGTCTGGCCGTTCTTCCCTGGCCAGGATATCGCCCGTGACGCCGACATCTTCCCTGGCTCTCAACAAGGATTGGTGGTCTTTGATGGATATGGTGGGATTCATCCAGTTCCGGTTGATATACCCACGAATCCGGTGTTCTACACGCGCAATGAAGATCCGAGTAACCCCGGCAACCTCATTACAACAGTCGGTATGCCCTATTTGGTGAATGGCTATGACGATCCGGAGACGCCGGAGGATGAGAGCGATGCTTCTACATACGGTATCGATGTGAACTCCATCTTCCTGGACTTTGAATGGTCGGCCGGTTGCCCGGATAGTGGGTTCTATACACTCGATAAGCTTGGTGGAGTGGCAGTATTCGGTATGGCTCGTGTTACTCCCGATAGCCTCTACCCGGCTTGGTCATTGCCCTACATTGCTAGCATGAACGCCATCGATTTCGAGCTCTTTGGATTTGACGAATCTGAACAATAGTCCAACGGTCCAAGATTGGGGCCTGCTGAGGGCTCCGCTTGTGGTATGATGCGCGGGGGAGGTGCTGCCTCCCCCCTTTCATATTCCACGCCCTATCGGGAGGCTCCGGTTCTCTTGAGAGTCATCCAAGTCGCTCACTACTACGGTCCCCTGGGAGGAATCGAACGGGTAGTGCACCAATTCTGTCATGGGCTCGCGGACACCCATGAGGTGGAAGCTGTTGTCAGTAATACCGGCTGGCGAACCACTCATTCAACCGAAGATGGTATTCCGGTCACACGGGTAGGGCGCGTGGCTCACTTTCAGCGCATGTCCGTCTGTCCCTCTTTCCCTGGGTGGCTGAGGCGGAAACGCCCTGATCTCGTTCATGTTCATATGACCAATCCGATGGCGGAACTCTCCTTCCTGCTTTCTGGTCTCAATTGTAAGGTGATCGCGACCTACCATATGGATGTAACCCGGCAGCGTTACCTCAATACCCTTTATGCACCCTTCCAGAGGATGTTCCTGCGGCGTTGCCTGTTGGTGACGGCGAGTTCCGAGAACTTCGCACGTTCCTCGCCTGTGCTCTCTCAGTGGCTGGAAAAGGTAAGGGTCTTGCCATTTGGGTTGGCTGCTAATGCCTTGCGCGAATCGAGTCACAGCAGGGCTCTGACTGAACGGCTTCGAGAGGAGATCAACGGCCCAGTGGTTCTATTCGTGGGAAGGCTGATCCATTACAAGGGCCTGGATGTTCTTGTGCATGCGATGAAGAAGGTGCCCGCAACCTGTCTGATCGTCGGCGAGGGCTACCTTGAACCGGCGCTGCGGGAACAGATCGCCAGGGTGGGACTCTCGGACCGTGTCAGACTCATGGGGAGAATCCCGGATGAGGAACTAGTGGCTTACTATGACCGTGCGGATGTCTTTGTACTTCCCTCGGTCAACCGGACAGAAGCTTATGGCCTGACCCAAATCGAAGCCATGTCCCGGGGAACACCAGTTGTCTGCTGCGAGGTAGGAACCGGAACCTCGTTCGTGAATAAGGATGGAGTCAGTGGAATTGTCGTTCCACCCAATGATGATACAGCATTATCCGAGGCGCTTAATCGCATCTTGGGGGACACAGGTTTACGTAACACACTTTCTGTGGGCGCCAAGGAACGGGCGCTTTCTCTGTTTACTGAAGAACAAATGGTCATGAAATTGAAGAAGCTTTACGAGGAGGTTTTCTCCTCAAGTTAAGATGGCCTGAGTTCGATAATTAGGTTTCCTGACAAGGAGCCTCCATTGCCCACGGAGCCTCACACCAATAGCAGTCCTTCTTCCGCACGTCTCACTGCGGCCCTATCTGGGTCGATGGGCTGGATGTGGGTGATTCTTCTGGTTCTGTTAAGTGCCCTTTTTTGGGAACCTGCGGGTGTGATCTGGCGGGCCTGGACCAAAGAGGGGGGGTACTACTCCCATGGTCCTCTAGTTCCTTTAGTGGTTGCCTGGATGGTTTATACCCGTTGGCCTCAACTTGAATCTGTCCCTTGGAGAACCAATTGGTGGGGGTTACCCATATTGGTGGCTTGCAGCCTTCTTTATCTTGCTTCGACACTTTGCCACATGTATCCCCCCAAATACTTCGCGTTCGTGTTCTATATCCTGGGACTAAATCTCCTTTTGTTTGGTCCGGGCATGGTCCGCGCGACACTGATCCCTTGGGCCTTCCTCTTCTTCATGGTTCCTCTTCCTGATGGTCTCATCGATTTGATCACTTACAAACTTCGTCTCTTTGTGACCGCTACCGCTGTCGGTTTGACCGAACCATTGGACTGGTATGTGGTTAAGAGCGGGAACTACATCTATTTCCCCAGTGGGGACAACCTGGTGGTGGGAGACATCTGCGCGGGATTGCGTTCGATCATTTCACTTCTTGCTCTCGGCGCGGTCTTTGCCTATCTCTCCAATCTCAGTACCAGGGGTTCACTTATTTTGTTCCTCTTGTCAGCCCCCGTGGCCATCGTGACCAACATTCTTCGCATCTTCGCGCTCATTGTGATCGCACATTTCTGGGGCAGCAGGGTGGCCTCTGGCAGGGTGCATGATATTTCGGGGTGGGCAATCTTTGTCGTTGCCTTCAGCCTACTCTACCTCTGTCACATCATTCTCGAAAGGTTTTTCTCGATTCCGCCCACTGTTCCAGAAGGGGATCCCGCATCATGAAAACCTTTCCGCTTCTTGCCGCGATTGGAATCCTGGGAGTCACTCTGGTACTCAATACCCTTGTCCCGATTCCCCAGGATCACGCTCCTATGGGAGAACGTATCGGGCGCCGGATTCCTGAGAAATTGGGAGAGTGGGCTCTCGTGAGAGATCTTCCCGTAGCCGGGGAGGAGGAACGTATCCTGGGCACCAATGATATCTTTCATCGGATCTATGAGGCCAAAGGAACCAACGAGGAGATCTTTTTAAGCCTGGTCTTCTCCAGCGGGCACCGTCATTCCATGCACCCCCCTGAGGTCTGCTATCAGGCGGGTGGATTCACTTTGGTCTCACGGGGGGAGGTGAATCTTGAGCATGACACCAAGGCGACAGTCCTCCGGCTGGTGCGTGGAGAGGACAATCAACTGGTCAACTATTGGTTCTTCAGCGAGGGAAGGGAAACCGCAAGTTACATCGTCCACCAGATCCACTTGGTTCTGAACCAGGTGTTGATCCGTTCACAGCCCTCGGTCCTGGTGAGACTTTCCACAACAATCGAGAAATCGGATGTGGCCGCGGCCCAACAACGCCTCTCGCGCTTCGCGGCGGTTTGTGTTCCGGTTTTGCGGGAGAAACTACAGACAACCACTCAAGAAGAAGAACCCAGTCAGAGTGATCGCGGTAATCAACGGGATGATTCCCGTGGATGAAACCTTTCCCCCACCGTCGCCACCATCTCCTTAATCACCTCCCCCGCCAGTTGGGGGTAATGCTCCTTACCGAACAGGATACTCGCCGTCAAGAAGCATTCATGGGTACACGAACAACCCGTCTTGTCGATCATCCGCCGGGCCTTCTGTGCCGACTCTCCCTCCCAGATGGCTTTCCAGTTAAAGTCCATCTCTCTCAAGTTACCGAGGGGCCAATCCAGCACCTCGCACAGATTGACATCCCCCTCAGGCTGAAGCACCGCGATGGCGCGTCCCGCTTGGCAATGAATCGGCGCGGCCTTTCCCAAGGAGTAATATCCATCTCCCTCCATCAGCGCCTTGTCCGAACTCTCGCAATCCTCCGCCGCGGACTTTCTCCCGAAGGCGCGGAACTTGGCGAGGGGTTTTTCATTCTGGCGGAAACGGATGATTTCACGCACCGCCTTGCGTCCCGCCTGGTTCTTGGCCCGGCGTAACATTGCCCCGAAGCCACGATGGTTCATCCGGTTGTGTTCATCGGTCCAGGAGAGGAAATCCTCATAGGTTTGTAGATCGACTTCAGTCAGGGCATAGTCTGCCACATAGCCGCGTATCAGGTTGCAGGAAATCCGGTTCACATCCAATCCATGCAAGAAATCATAGATCTTGCGTAGACGGGGAGTGTTCCTGCCATTGGCAGTAACCACTACAGAGAGTTCCAGATTCGGCCAAGCCTTCCGCATTTCCTTTAGGTCCTCGATCTGCTGGAGCGCCTGCTCATACACCCCTTTCTTACGCCGCAGGGCATCATGTTCCTCCCCAAGGTCATCGATGGAGACGCCCACATCCAAGAGCAAGTCCGGTGTTTTATGACGGAGAGCTTCCAGCACGTTCTTTACGGTTTGGTGACGGGTTCCATTGGTGATCACTCCCACCCGGCGGGTTCCGGCGATGTCATGGAATAAGCGGATGACCTCATCGAGGTCGCGGCGCAGAAAGGGTTCTCCGCCGGTAAGACGCAGAAAGGTCAGGCTTCCAAGTTCCTGGCAGAACCGGCTGAGCTCCTCCAAGGTGAGTTCATCGCTTGGTCCGAGCTCATCCAGGTAGAAGCAGTGCGCGCAACGTAGATTGCAGCGGGAGGTGACAAAATAGATGAGATAGCGAAGGGGTGGAACAGCCATGCGATGTAAGTTTTCCTTGATAATCGTCATTCCCGCAAAGGGGGGAATCCACTGTGTCATCGCAACCTTGTTCGATTTTCGGGCTGCTTGATGTGGAATACCTTCCATTCTACCCGTGGAACAGGGAGAACTGAACGGTGTTCTGGAACCGCCCGTTCCACTTTTACCCAGAAACCGATGCTGTTAGTCTTGGTGAAGGGAGAATACTCCCAATCCGTTTGAAAGAGTTGCTAGATGATACAGACCCCGTCCTGCCGTGATTGCGCGGAACGTCAGTTGAAAAGAGTTTTGGATGTAGCCCTGAGTTGTCCCGATGCGCCAGTGCTTACATTGGAGGAAAGGCAGAAAATGGAGGAGGATCTCCTCCATGAAGCCCGTCAATGGTTAGCCCAGCAACCACATGACATAACCCCAGCCGATCTTTCCCTGGGGCCAATCAAGATGGTCTACCAGAAAACTGGGGTAAGGGATCCATATCTTGACCTTAAACGCCGGTCGAATGAGGAGGCTCTCGCACTCCTTCCTGATCTGCGTCAGTGGATCCACGAAAGTCCCGATCCACTCAGGACCGCCGCCTGTATGTCCGTGGCGGGGAATATCATCGATCTGGGCATCCGAATGGACTATGACATCCATGAAAGTCTGCGCCATATCCTGGAAGAGGGCTTCTCCATCGATGAAATGGACCGTTTTGTGGCTGATATGACTCGCCGGGAAGAGCAGGGAGCCGGAGCCGAGGTTTTGTATATCTGTGATAACGCGGGCGAGATTGCCTTCGACCGGTTGTTCATCGAGGTGCTCATCGAGCACTTCCCCAGCTCCCGCATCACTGCCGCCGTGAATACGGGACCTGTTCTTAATGATGCCTTGATGGAAGATGCTGAAATGGTTGGATTGACCGGTATCGTGCCGGTAATTGACAACGGTTATGACCTGCTAGGGACTGTCCTCGAGTTGGTTAGCCTGGAATTCCGTGAAGTCTTTGACCGCGCTGATTGGGTGATCAGTAAAGGCCAGGCCAATTTCGAAACCCTGGATGGCGTCTCCAATAAAGTCCTCTTTCTGCTCAAGGCCAAGTGCGAATCCATCGCGAAACACCTCGGGGTTGCCCTATTTCAGGGAGTGTTTATGAGCAGTGATACCAGTCAGATCGATTCTTCCAAGGAGACAACCGCCAGTTTATGTCCCCACGCGCGCTGATTACCGGGGGAGCGGGATTCATTGGCTCCCACCTGGCCAAAAGACTTCTACAGGAGGGATTCACTGTACGCATCCTTGATAATTTCTCCTCGGGTCACAGAGAAAACCTGGGGGAGTTCCAGGATGAGATCGAATGGTTTGAGGGTGATATCCGGGATGCGGAAAGGACACTCGAGGCAACTCAGGACTG
>CAZORO010000058.1:0-4565 GCA_964581845.1 uncultured bacterium | reverse complement strand
CCAGGCGGCAGTGCCCTCGGTTCCACGTTCCATTAAGGAACCAGGCCTGACCCATGAGGTTAATATCAATGGTACTTTAAATGTCCTTCTTGCCGCACGGGATGCCTCCATCCAGCGGGTGATATTGGCCTCCTCCTCCTCTGTCTATGGGGAGACACCCACGCTTCCCAAATCCGAGAAGATGCCCCCTTCGCCGGTTTGCCCCTATGCGGTCCACAAGCTGGTGGGCGAACTATATGCCAAACAGTTTTCTCTTCACTATGGAATGGAGGTGGTGTGCCTCCGTTACTTCAATGTTTTCGGTCCTTATCAAGATCCAAACAGCCCTTACGCGGCGGTCATACCCCGTTTCATTAAGCGTATCCAGCAGGGTCTTCCTCCCATGATATATGGAGATGGATCTCAAACACGGGATTTCACCTATGTCGGCAATGCGGTGGAAGCCAACCTGCTCGCGGCCCATGCAAAGGATGTGGGTGGCCAGGTTTTCAATGTGGCTTCGGGGAAACAGACAACCGTCCTTGCCATCGCCGAGGAAGTCGTCAACTGGATGCATTGGGAGGGCGGTCTGGAGTTTGTTCCTCAACGTCCGGGAGACATTCTCCACTCCCTCGCTGATATCTCCCTTGCGGAAAAGGTTCTTGGCTACCGGCCGGTCGTCTCTCTGGAGGAAGGACTTAACCGGACCCTGGAGTGGTACACCGGGACTTAGGATTTTGTTGAGATAGTGGAGGAATTCACGACCTCGCCCCCCTAACCCCCTCTCCCGCTGGGCGAGGGGGAGGTTCCCTCCTCTCCATGTGGGCGAGGGGGTAGGGGGGTGAGGTCTTAGCCTATCATTGCCTTAAAGGTATCCGTGACACACCGCTCCACGGACCGGTCGTTCCGATCGAGCAGGCGCGACCATCTCGCGATCAACAAGACCGCGGTCAGTCGGCCGATCGAAGAAAATGCGAAAACCAAGTGGAAGTGTAAAACCTTGAAATTGCCGATATGGAAAAGGACATGGGGGAGGTAGGTGGTCAGCATGCCTCCCAACAGGGATCCCAACACAAATCCAGGCCCTGAGAACAATCCTATCAAGCCATAGGTGTATTGACGGTCCGCCTCGCCGCACAGATGCTGCGGCCAACTGAAAGCAGCAATGTTGAATCCCGCCCAGAAGAACCCCCCGATCAAACACACTGACCAGACTGGCCATAAGCGTCCCTCATCGGCCGGCATCCAGATCCACACATGCATTGCTACGAATACCCCCGAACAGATGAGCATGGCACGGTCGCCCACCTTGTCGCGCGCTTTCCCCCACAGACGGCTCGCCAACAAGGTCAACAGGCTCGACATGAGCGAGAAGTAGCCCATTTGCGCCACACTCATCTTGAGGACTTTGACCATATGGACACCGAAAAAGGCCGCCCCCACTCCCAGCGAGAACTGCCAAAGCGTGAAGAATTGGATGTACTCCTTGAGTAACGGTTTATGTTTCACGGTGCGCAACAAGCGCCCGAGCCGCATTTTTGGAATGGTTTTCGTGGGTGGTTCATATTGATGCAGGATCATCCGTGCCGCGAAGACCGCGGAGATAATCGCGGCGGAGAAACAGATTGTGTAGCCGATATATCCATCTCCATCGCTGCGGAAATAGTTCAGAATTTGCGATCCAGTGAACAGCGTGACCAGCGAGGTGAGCCCCATATAGGCATTGCGGCGTCCGTAATAAGAGCCACGGATGGTTGCGGGCACCAGGTCGGCCATCCAAGAAAACCAAGCGTTACTGGCGACTACCGCGCAAGCATTTGAAAAGAACAGGGTGAGCATCATGGTGTGGTGCTTCACCGCTGGAGCCCAGTCGATGTACAGAAGAAAGATCAGAACCAGCCAGCACAGTCGATGGGCGAAGGCAAAGAATCCCGCCACTGGTTTACGGGCATTGAGGCGGCGGACCATCCAGGGAGAAATCAGAAAACAGAACTGAAGCATATAGGGAAAAGACTCGACAACACCACACTGCAGGTTCGAGGCACCCAGATCAAGGATATAGTTGGTCAGGAAGATTCCTTGTGTGAGGGCGATGTGAACGGTGGCGAAGACCGCTTCGATGGTCGAGCAACGCATAGCCTCGCGAATGGTCTGCATCTCACTGCGAGGCGGGCGGCCATTTCTGTCAAGAACAACCAAAGCACTCATCGCAAAGAGTTCATTATACCGTTTCCTGCTTGCGAGCACAAAACCTGTCAACTCGAGGCTTCCTGAACTATGATTCGTAACTATGGAACCACCGGCTCCAACCAATCCAACTTCTCAAGATCCTTCTGGGGACCCGGTTGTGGATCATCAACCACGCCTGAACCGGAGGACCCTTTCGAAACTTGCTCTAGGTTTTCTTTGCATGACTAGCATAGGGGTGGTGTATCCCTTTGTGGAAGCATGTGTCCTGCGAGTCACAAGGCGGACCATCCCTGTTCCTCGGCTTCCTAAAGCCTTTGAGGGACTCCGGATTGCTCTCTTGGCGGACATTCATCATGGTCCCCTTACGGGCCTCGACTTTGTGCGCAAGGTGGTCGAGAAAACTCTCTCGCTTTCACCGGATTTGATCGCTTTGGGGGGTGACTATGTCCATGCGGGAGGAAGGTATACCTATCCCTGCTTTGAGGTATTGCGCGGCCTCTCAGCTCCCTTGGGTGTTTTTGCGGTACTTGGTAACCATGATCATTGGGATGCTCCCAAGGCGACTCATACCGCCATCCGTGAGGTGGGATTTGCTGATCTCACCAACACAGGTGTCTGGTTGGAGAGGGGTGGGCAACGTCTCCGGTTCGCCGGGGTCGGTGATCTGTGGGAGGATCGTCAGGACCTCAAGGCCGCCTTGGAAGGCCTTGAACCTGGTGAGACCAGCGTCCTTCTCTCCCACAATCCGGATTACTTGGAAGTACTGGATGATCCAAGAGTGGGGCTGGTTCTCAGTGGCCATACCCATGGCGGTCAAATGTATTTTCCACCTTTCGGGGCGCCCCTCATCCCCTCGGCTTACGGACAAAAGTACCGATATGGCCTGGTAAAGACACCTTCATCGCAAGTGTTTGTCACGTGTGGTATCGGAACCATTTATCCTCCGGTAAGATTCTGCTGTTCACCGGAAATCGCGCTCTTGACACTGGTGCCGGGTGGAAACCCCCCCTGAGTTCATGCAAAATCGGGTATTCAATAATGGAGGTCTCGATGAAAACAGCTTGTTCTTATTCTACATTTCTCATGCTGTTTCTTCTGGCTTTGTGTGTTTGCGGAACCGTTGATGCTCAGCGCCCTTCAAGGCAGTTGTTGATCCCTTATGCCAACCACTGGCGGGCCCGGGACTATGGCACCGTGGACCTTCTCAGTCTCCTGCGTTGCGATACCGCGCGTTGGAAGGACCACAGTACCACTAATTCGCCGGTGACCGTCGGCGGCTTCTCCATGGCATATGATGCTCATACAGAGCGAGTTTTACTCTTTTATGGGATTAACAAATCCGGGAGCAGTCTGCTTTCGGAGACTTGGGAATGGGATGGCTTGAACTGGACCGAGGTTGCCACACAGGGGCCATCTGGACGGTTTAATGAAGCGATGGTCTATGATGCCAGCAGCCAAGCGGTACTCCTTTTTGGGGGACAGGGGGGAGAGACATTCACCTCCATGTTTAGTGATAGTTGGAGCTGGGATGGTTCCACTTGGACCGAACTGCATCCCGCCAACCATCCCTCCGCGCGCGCGGGCCATTCCCTGGCCTTTGATGCCGCGCGTGGCGAGGTGGTCCTTTTTGGCGGCGATGAGACCGATTCTCTCGACCTGCAGGGACCTTACCTCAATGATACCTGGGTGTGGAATGGTGCCAATTGGGAGTTCAGGTCGCCTATGGATTCTCCCACTCCCAGATTCCGCCATGCCATGGCATATGATGCCCTCAGGCAGAGGATCGTCTTGTTCGGCGGGAATGACACAGATGGTCCACTGGATGACACCTGGGAATGGGATGGAACCAACTGGACACAAGTGGCTTTGATGTATCATCCCGATAACCGGCGTGGTCATGGGATGACCTATGACTCCCGGCGAGGCAAAGTAGTCCTCTTCGGGGGTGAGCTCGGATATGAGTTCAGCTCCGAAACTTGGGAGTATGATGGCACTGGTTGGATCCAGATCGAGGTTGCCGATCCACCCGATACGGATGCAGTAGTTCTTGCATACGATGCGGCTCGAGGCGAGACAGTCCTCTTCACTGGGGAACAACCCGGCGCCACCTACGTTTATGATGGAGAACCCAGCTGCCCTGAGTAGCTGTATCAGGAGACTTTTCTACAATGTCTGATGTTGGCTTAGATGCGAAGAAACCCGAATATAGAAAAACTCTCGGACTCCTTTCCAAGGAGGAAGCCGAGACTATCTTTCCTCAGAAAGCGAATCTACCCGCGAATGAACCACGGATTCTACGGTTTTGGGAGGATCATGGGATCTATCGCCAGCTTCGCGCGCGTCGAGGTGGACGTCCCATCTTCTCTTTACATGATGGACCTCCCTACGCCAATGGG
>CAZORO010000057.1:0-16975 GCA_964581845.1 uncultured bacterium | reverse complement strand
GACAGAATTTTTCAAGTCCCTCACGTATCCCCAGAATCAGGAAGGGAAGGAGCACAACGGCATAGCGGTTCATGTCGGAACGGATCAGGGAACGCATTTCCGCGGGTGTGGAGGGAACTCCGACAGGAATGCCGCCTATATCGATTGGGGTTTCTCCGATGTGGAAATACATCACCGGCACGCGAATCACCAACAGCGCCAAAAAACAAATGGATGCATAGCCTAAAATCCTGGAAGGAGAGGGCCGGCTCCAGAGGAGAAATGCGATACCTGGCGCGAGGAAGGGTGTCCAGATCAGCACTCCTGAGGCTGGGTGGATCAGACACTCCAGGATGTAGAGGCCATTGAAAGCCAGCTGATTGATATCTCCTCTCAGGATACCAAGATGAAACAAGGTTCCGTGAACAAACCAATTGAACAACATCCAAGCCAATAAGGCCCAACATGCCCCCAGCAGAAGAAGCACAGCCATACGGAGCTCTCTTTTAATCAGCAAGGCCAGAATCACGGTTCCCATGATCACACAGGTTTCGAGCCGTGTGAGCACGAGCATTCCAAGAAACAAGCCCGCCAACATAAAGTTTTTTGTTTTCTCCGATATGTTGCCAATCATGAAGAAATTAACAAAGAGAGCGCTGGCTCCAAATGCTGTCAGAGTAGCGTAAAGAGGCGTCACAATGACATTTGACAAGAGGAAGGGTGAGGTGAATATCGCGATGACCACTAGAGAGTAACCCGGAAATTCAGCATATTGCCTTTTCAACATCCAAGCACATGCGGCAATTCCCAGAAACAGCAGGAAGAAACTGGTGGCGGCCAAGGACATGGCGAGCTTCCACTGATACCAGCTCCTCTGATACGGGTTATAATAATCCTTGAAAGGGACCTGTATGAGAAGGAGAGGTTGCGGTGGTATCAACATGTGATCCGAGGGGGGTTGACCTGGAGGCGGGGGCTCGTGTCTTTCCTCCACACGCTTGAGCGTTGACGAATCAGGTGTGAATCCCACAGGACCATCATCGGAGGGCTGGATTCTTTCCGTCGAAACAAATGGATCGGCCATGAATGAGAGAAAGCCATATGGCAGTAAAGCCATCAAGCTATAGCCTGGAGAACGTTGTTCAGCAAAGTGCGCGTTTTGCACGATGGGAGTCTCATCAGCTGGTGTGAGCCACTGAAGAATGGCATAGTAGTCGACTGAGTCGGCCACAAGATTGGCTCGCGAGAGGAAGGCCATCAGCATCAGCAAGAGCAAGGTTCCAGCGATGAAGAGCCCCCGGTCAACCTTCTTGAATTTCAAGCCTGTCTGGTTGGATTGCCCATGGCAACTAGATTCAGGACTTGAAATTGTCATTTTTCCCCCCTCCAATGAGAAGGCTTTCCGGAGAATGATCAGCGATAATAGTTCATCCTTTCCTCCAATTGCAATGAACGTTTCATGCGTGTTACGATGAGACCTCCAAATCCTTGCTTAAGGAGAAAAACGAAGTCCATGATAAGAAATCAGTGGATCGTCCACGTTCTTGTTGTTTTCTGTGTCTTCAATTCTGCCATCCAGGCTGAATCTGACTACCGTGATCTCTATCCCGACACCTGGGTTGCGACCGATGCCATCGGTCGGACCATGCCGGAATACTCCGTGGTGGGACCTGTCAAGACCGACCAACGCCGTGTGGTGGGTATCTTCTACATCACCTGGCACACCGCCAACCTGGCTACACTGAAAAGTCCTTACACCGCCGATGTCACCAAGATCCTGGCCACTGATCCCAAGGCGCGTCTGGATGCCAAGCACCCGCTCTGGACCGAGGGTTCTTATCATTGGGGCGAACCGGAGATGGGATACTTCCTGAGCCAGGATGTGTATGTCATCCGTAAGGACATCTCCATGCTTGCCGATGCGGGGGTGGATGTACTGGTCATGGATGTGACCAACGCGGTCCGTTACTGGGATGAGTGGGATGTGCTCTTCACCACCATGCAGAAAATGAAAGCCGAGGGAAACAAGGTCCCGCAATTCATCTTCTGGTGTTTTAATGGACCTTGCATCACGGTTGTGCAAGACATCTATGAGAGGATCTACAAGGAAAAGAAGTATGAGGATCTGTGGTTCTATTGGGATGGCAAACCGTTGCTACTTTATAATGCCACTCCAAGTCAAGATGCCAATCAAGGGGGCATGCAGCATCCGAATCTGCATTATGACGCGGACGCGAAAACCAACAAGGACAACCCTCATTATGGTGATCCCTATTACACCGAGGAGTTCTATAAGGATTACACCCAGGAGGTGAAGGATTTCTTTACACTCAGGAATATGTGGTGGGGGTATTACGAGTGGGCGGGATACCGATTCATCGGCACCGAGGACAACTGGAGCTTCGGCTACGACATGGCCAACGACAATGTCAAGGCGATGAAACCGGAGGAGCTGGTCTCCAAACATAATGGCAAGCCAGAGGAATCAGCAGTTACTCCCGCACAGCACCCCTCCAGCCTCACCGGTAAATGCTGGACCCGTGAACATGGTGAGCCGGAGCTGAATGAATTTGACCTCCCGGTCCCAACCTTTGTTCCCTGGCTGGGGAAGACAGTCGAAAATCCAGAGGGTTACGGCATTTATTTCCAGCAACGCTGGGATGAGGCGCTTCAAGTCAACCCGCAGTTCCTTTATATCAACGACTGGAACGAGTGGACTGCCGGAAAATATCAGCCCGGTGAGGGAAAGACTACCCATTTCATGCGCCGCGACAGCCCCTATTACTTTGTGGACCAATACAATTCTGAATTCAACCGTTGCATTCACCCAATGCTGGGCGGTTACACCGACAATTACTACATGCAGATGGCGCAGAATATCCGCAAGTATAAGGGGATCCGTCCAATCCCGGAGTTGACCGGACTTCGTACTGTGAAGATCGATGGGGACTTTTCCGACTGGGCCAAGGATTTCGTGGAGTACCGCGACACAGTAGGTGACACCATCCACCGCGATCATCCAGGTTATGGCGGCCTGCATTACAAGAACGACTCGGGACGTAACGACATTATCACCAGCAAGGTGGCGGTCGACAAGGAGGCGATTTCCTTTTATGCGGAGACAAATGAAGCCCTGACTCCGCATTCGGATCCCAACTGGATGCTGCTGTTCATCGACTCCGACAAGGAAGCGAGTACGGGGTGGTATGGCTATGACTACTTGATCAACTATAAGGTCAAGGATGATAAGACCACCATGCTGATGAAATATGACGCCGCCAATGCCGCCAATCCGTGGGTCCAGCAGACAGATCTCAGCTACCGTTACGCCGGCAAACAGCTCGAGGTTTCTGTTCCCAGGAAAGCCCTCAACCTCGCGGACGATGCTTTTGCCTTCGATTTCCATTGGTGTGACAACCCGGCGGAGCTCAACGACCCGATCTCGCTGTGCCTAAATGGCGACAGCGCCCCCAATCGGCGGTTCAACTACCGGTGTATCTGGAAAATGTAAAAAAACTCAGACTTACGGTAACCTAAGGAGGATTTCTGGACTCTAGAGGTCCTCCCTTATTTCCCTCATTGCACCCCCCTCCTGAGTATGTTATGGTCCCCAATTTATTATAATAACTCACTGGGAGGTCACCCAAATGTTGAAAAGCATCCAGAAATCATTGATCCTGACCACTGCTATAATGATTGCATACCTATCCTGTGGCGCTAGCTCCGCCACCAATTTCCCGCTCCGTTACTGGCCCAGCTTCCCAAAACCAGACCAGATCATCATCACCGAGACCGAAAATCAAGACAATTTCCCACGTAGCCTCCTTCTGCGTACTCTGGCCGGAGTAGTTGCCAACCACACCCGTGCCGAGGGACATGGCGATTTGCTATGGATCTCCATGCCGGATGATCCCTCCTATAGTGACTGGTTCCAACGCTGCAAGAACTATCTCCAGGCGCCTGTCATCACCAACACTCCGAACCTCGGGACACTCCTCACTAAATATTACCAGGACGGTGTCATTCAGGGTTACATCCTCTGCAAGGCCGACACCTCCACCCGCAATCTTCACGAGGGAACGCCTACGAATTCCTCAGTCAATGTGGCCACCGCGCTTTGCCCCATCCTCCATGGGGTGGCGGTCGAGGAGATGATGGAGTCCTATGTGAAGGGGCTTCATATCCCACTCCTACTGGATGTAAGTGACAAAGATGAGGCCTGGCTCTGGCAACAATATGGGACACAGTTTCCGAAAGATGTTTTGGGCCGTCAGGACCCCAAGACCCATGTGGTCCGGGATGCCATCATCTCCGGGACCGGCCCGCTCTATACTGAGGTTTTGAACTGGCTCAATCCCGGTTCGCCTGTCATTGGGTGGGGGATCGGCGCGGAGGATGCCCAGACCGGGCCATCGAGTGAGTATGCCATCCTCCAGACCGCCACTGACTGGTGCTCCAACCTCCCGGTCCTCGCTTCGGGCAACACCGGCTTGGATTACCCCTTCCCGGCCCTCCCCGCGCCCCAGAATGTCCCACAAACAGAAACCACTCCCAAACGCTATGTCTCTTTCATCATGAGCGATGGAGACAATGTGCAATGGCTGATGATGAACTTCTGCAAAGGGGATGGCGCGATACCCTACTTTGCCTGTCCGCAACGCGGCCTTATTCCACTTGGATGGTCAATCCCACCCGCGGACCTCCTCCAACTCTGCCCCTATACTCTCGATTACCTACGTGAAAACGCCACCCCGAATGACGATTTTGTCTTGAATTCAGGCTGCTATTATTATCCCGACTGGTTCGGAAGACAGCGTTCGGAGCCGGATCTTCTGGCCAAACATGCCACCCGTCTTTCCCAATACATGGAAAAGACACATGTCAAAACCCTCATGCTGAACCTGCAGGATTGGGACAGCGATTCCGCGCTCGCCGCCTACGAAACCTACTGCCGGACCATGCCGAATCTGGAGGGAATTTTCACAGTCCAGTACTACCCCTACACCGGAGGCAAGGGGGAGATCCGTTGGGCAAAGAGCGGAAAGAAGGAAATCCCAGTGATCTCCTGCCGTCACGCCATCTGGGCGGGGCGGGGCGCGGACCAGCAGGAAGGAACTCCCAGCGAGGTGGCCAACTGGCTCAAGTCATGGGCAAGCCAACCCATCACCACCGAAGCGGATCAATTCGCATGGGTGGTCATCCATTGCTGGTCCTGGTTCAAGGAGGGAGACTCCTCAGCCACCGAGGAGGTTCCACAAGACAACCAGCCCACCTCTCCTGAGATCTCAAGAGGTTACCTCCCCGCTGCCTGGTGCGCGGAACGTCTCGGACCCACGATTACCGTGGTGCCCCCGGCTCAACTGGTCAAGCTTCTACGCCAGGCCCATGGAATCAGCGGAACTGCAACGGATGCGCTTTATAAGTGAGGAATCTTATATGCGGTTACTATGTAACTCCTTGAGAATGCTTGCTTTATGGAAACTAAATCTATCCACGGTAAGTTTTCCTTGACAGGTCAATGTACCTTGGATACTGTTCCCAACGAGTCATTATAATAACTGACATCGTTCATCATGATGATGTAGAGGAGGCCGGACGATGAGAACACACACAACAACTAAGGCTTTTACTCTGATTGAGTTGCTCATTGTGATCGCCATCATCCTGATCTTGATTTCCATCGCCCTGCCGAATTTCCTGGCTGCTCAGGTCCGGGCAAAGGTCACACATGTGAATACTGAGCTTAGGACTTACGCAATCGGGTTGGATGCCTATCACCTGGATTGGCAAAAGTACCCCCTCCTCAAATCCGGGTGGCATTATGACGCAATGCTTGGCTTAATGCCTCTTTCCTCTCCGGTTCCATACATCAAAACCTCCAATTTCGAAGACCCCTTTAAGAGCGCTGGAAACCTGCTTCAGGGTTGGACTCCAGAATACGCCTATCATTATGTCTGGGCTTACTACAAATGGACCGGCGATGGGGGGAAAAAACAGGGATTCCCTACCCGGACTTTTGGAGATCACTGGCCGGGGGTTCCAAACCTGGATGCGGCCTGCGTGTGGAGCCTTGGGCCCTATTCGATCATGAAGTCCATCCATGTCGTCCCAGAGTGGGCATTGGCGATGTGGGTGAACAGAGAGTATGGAAGATCCCATGACCAGATTTATTCCCCGACCAATGGGACGGTCAGCGAGGGGGGTATTATCCGGTATGTGGGAGAGAATCGCGGTTTTCCTCTGGGACGTTAATTCCCAGCCTGCTTAATGTTTTGTCTTTGTTTTTCAAGGTGGTCGTCCCCTCAGAACGGGGGGATCATTAATCTCCAGTAGGAGGAAATTATGAGAAGGTACAGTACTTGGTCACCGGTTCTCCTTTTGTTGATCGCACTTGTGGCTTTTCCATCGTTCGCCGACACCACCTATGTGGTCAATCAATCCGGCGGCGGCAACTACACGGATCTCAACGCATGCTTAGCGGACATTAATGCCGGTGCGGATAATGTCTACACTGTCCAGTTCACTGACACCTCTGCTGTTACATACGATCTCAATCCGGCTGAACAGACTATCAACAACGGGATCCACCTGACTTTCACCGCCCCGGCAGCGGGTATTGTTTCAATCAACGGCAGACTCAACGCAGCGAATGGCGGCGGCAGTCTGACAGCCACGAACATTCACTTTTACTCGGTGGGTCAGTGGTGCATCATCCATGGTTATGATGGACAGTTTTACACGAACTGCAGCTTTGGTCCTTCGGGTGACAACGGGATCATCATTCGTTCTGGAACCAATAATCTGTTCCAGGATTGCACCTTTGATGGCGTGACCAATGGCGCGGTTCGTGTCAGTGGTGGAACCGGCAGCGCCAATAATTGCACCTGGTCGAATTGTGGCTTTTGCCTCGTCGGCGAAGGCACCGGAAACACAACCGGATTGTTTACCATTAATGGCGGCAGCGCCTCAGGTACCCACACCCAAGGACCAGCTCTCGTCCTAACAGCCTTCTTTCTGCGTGTGAACAATTTTACGACAACCGGATTCCGGTCTATTATCACCCGCGACTGGGAAGCCGATATTGACATTCCTGCGTGGATGGAAGTCAATAACGGTTCCTTTACCGGGATCTACGACCGCGCGGTTACCTCCTACATCAATAACGCTAAAATCTCCTCCATTACCTGCAACCACTGCCTCTTCGAGTCGAATCCCGAAGCAGCAGCAGACATGGTGGTGATCGACGGACGAAACCAAGGTGAAAATGCGACCATTACCTTGAACAGCTGTGTCGTGAAATACATGAACACTTCCGGACAAACTGGGGTGAACTGCTGGGCGGGCGGAACCATCAACCTGAATAACACCGTGATCAGTGGTACACAGAATAGTCTCCTCCTGACAAGCCAGAGCGAGGAACCAACCTACCATGTCGCTCTCAATGTCAATCACTGTGTCCTCGTGAATAATACGGGCACGGCAACCGCGGTGGGTGATTTCCCGAACGAGACTTTGACCATTCGCAACACGATTATCGATGCTTCCAATGTGGGAGGTATTGGAATTCCGGAACAGGTCACTCGGGTGATCGAAAACAACTGCATTAACGTGGCCGGTTCTTACATGGGAGACAATCCGGTGACAGGTGATCCCATGTTCGTAGATCCCGCCAATTTTGACTTCCATATTCAACCTGGCTCGGTCTGCGCGGGTACAGGAATCGCCACAGCACTCCTGGTGGATGTGGATGGCGAGGTACGTCCACAACCGGCTGGATCCGCCCCAGATATCGGTATCGATGAAATCGGCGGGACATCCGAAGTTCCGAATTGGGTACTGTATTAAACCGTTAAACAGAATTATGGCCCCCTCTCTTTTCTCTACAGGAGAGGGGGCCATTCATACCAAGAGTTAGGATTTTCCTTTGTTGAAAATGAGCGAGGGCGATAGGAGGGTGTCGTGCCAGTTTTGGCAATACTCATTTGTGTCCTTGTGATACCGGGATCCATCGCGGCTACGACACTTCCCGTGCCCAATGCGAGTTTTGAAATTGATACAGACCGCAATCTCTGCCCTGATTTCTGGACAATCGAGAATGGCGGCGGCGCCAAGGCTGTGATCGAACTCGCTACCACCGAAGTCTCCTCTGGAAAACATTCAATTCACATCACGAACGAAACACCTCTCAAGGCTTTTGTATTCGGATCCATTCTTTCGGATCCTTTCCCTGCATCACCTGGCACCACCTACAAGGTCCATTTCCATGCCAAGGGAGTCCATGTCTCCCAGTGTTACCTCGCCATCATGTTCATCGGCGATGGTGATCACCGCTGCTATATTCAATCAGGTGATTTCGATTGGCGTCAATTCACCTTTTTATTCACCACACCCACACAGTGCCAGGAAATCCGCCTCCGGTTCGCCACTGATGACATCACTCACGGTCTGTGGATCGATGATGTTTCGATTGAGAAGGGTGAAAAGCAGTTTTCGGGCCTGGCTGAGTCCACCTTTCCAAAAGAATTCCCGGGAGTTTTTCCAAGATCTCGAGGTTCTGTTGCAACCAATCTGGTTGTTTATGATTGTAGCACCGATTCAAGTGAAATTGCTCTCGCGGTCTCCGCGCTTCAAGGTCTTGTCAACCGCCAGGATCCAAGCCTGTATGTCATTCATTCCCCCGCTCCTGATGGGACGGATGAAGAATGGTTGAGATACATGAAGGAAAAGAAGTATACAGCGAATGAACGTAGGAGTGGATCCTTTGACGAGCTGGTGTCTCTTTACCCGAAGAATATCGAGGGAGTCATCATCTATGACGAGGAAGTCCCCGGTTCCATCCATGCGGCCAGTATGATCGGTGGCCTCAAGAATGCCCTTCCAGTCTCCTCAACTTTGAGAGAACGGCTTAAGTTGCCCATCGTGATGGACCTGCGTGGAAAATGGAAAACCAACGTCCAAGCCTACCGCTACGTGTATGAAAATCACTTCGCGGAAATGAACCATCACATTCTCGCCTGGATGCACCCTTTGAGCCTCAGTCAGGCCCCCCGTGACTACATGGTGGAATTCAATATCTTCACCTTCTGGCTCTCCAAGTATGGAGACGATATCAAGGGCGCGGATCCAGGCGCGGAGGAGGAATTCCTCAACGAGCTGTTGGCCTCCACTCCAGCGAATATCCCGGTGATGGGCTGGCCCGCTTACCGGGATGTGCATGGCATCCAGGAATATACCGGCGTCCGTCTGCTGTCGGAGTACGGAAAATTCGTGCCCGGTACTGAATTCTGCTCGAACCTCAGCGTCCACACCGCGATTCATCCGCCAGATAGCGTGTTTAAACAGACCAAACAAAGGCAGCAACCCAAAGCCGCGCTGGATCCCAAACGCCTGTATTTATCCCTCAACATTCTCGATAGCGGCGATGGTTTGTGGTATTGGCAGTTTTACCAACGAAAGGTCTGGGCAGATCCCGTAAGGGGCAGTGTACCCATCGGCTGGTGCATGAATGTGACGCTTTATGACACGCTTCCTCTGATCATGCAGTGGTATTATGAAAACGCCACTCCCAACGACAGTTTCTTCGCCGCGATCTCGGGCCTGGGATATATGAATACACAAGTCTACGCCAACCGCTTCCGGGGGGAGGACAAGAATCGTATTTGGGAGGAATTTATCCGCTTGACGGATGAGTATTGCCAAAAGCTTGATATGGATGGGATCGAGATTTACAACGGAAGTTGGGGAGAACCCACACCACCTACACCGGATCTGTTCGGCACCTTTATGAAAGGTATGAAGAACCTGAATTATATTCTCGCCGATTTGGGGCGCCACGCGAATATCCACCCTGGTAATGCAAATTATATGGTGGGAGATACTGCTGTCTTCCATACCTTAACCCAATTCCGTGTCTGGGCCTCATCGGATGAAGCCTTTGATAAAAGCCGCGAGGAAGCGGTACGGTGGCTGGCTGGCGAGATCATAGGGAATGCTCCTCCTGAAAGGCCTGGCTTCATGAGCGGCATGGCCATCAGCTGGAGTTATTTTCCATCCTGGATCCAAGAGGTATCACGGAAGCTACCAGCTGATTTCACCCTGGTGAGCCCATTGGAGCTCGCACACCTATACCGGGAGAACCATAAAGCACATTAAAAATTTGGTGGCGGTTATCGTGAATACAAAGGAAAAAACTCCCAAGTACCAAGTGGTCCGAGCGCAAATGGCGAAGGAGATAGAAGCCAGAGGTCTCCAACCCAATGCCGTGTTCATGACCGAAAATGAAGCCATCGAGCGGTATAAGGTGAGCCGGATTACTGTACGGCAAGCCTTTAATCTCCTCGAGGAGGATGGCCTGATCTACCGTGTGCAGGGCAAAGGGTGCTTTGTCGCTCCTCATGATGCCCGCCCCACAAAAAACGTGGCCTTCCTGGGAACCTGCATTCTCACTAATGGAGTCGAATCGGTTCATCTGCGTGCCATCGAGGAATATGTCGATCACCAGAATTACAACATGCTGGTCTGCAATACCAATAATGACTTCAACCGCGCCGAGCGATACCTTCAAAGGCTGATCAAAACCAAGGTCGACGCCATCATTTACGCCGGTATTTTGTCTGACACGGATTATGAAAAAAACGCCCAATTCATCCGCTACATGCAGAATAATGGAATCTGGTGCGTGCAGCTGGATCGCTATAGCCCCTCGATCCCGCCGGAGGAGGTATTCGCCATCACTCCCGACAATTTCCACGGGAGTTACCGGATTACCGAGCACTTGATCTCGCTCGGTCACACCCGGATCGGTTTCTGCGGCGGGGTGAACAGCTCCTCGCAAATTGACCGGATCGCTGGTTATCAGCAGTGCCTGCGCGATCATGGCATCGACCCGGACAACAACCTTATCCGGAGATCTCTCACGGATGATGACATGCCGGTAGTCGCTAGAAGATTCATGATGATCAAGGACAGGCCCACCGCGATTTTCGTGATCTGCGATGAAATGGCCTACCGTTTGATCGATTCCTTTAATGCTCAAGGGGTCAAGGTTCCTGGCGACATGGCGGTTGTGGGTTTCGATGATTTCGCCATGAATTCCAGACGTTCCATTGGATTGACTACGATGCATGTACCGCTTTGGGAGGAAGGTGTCCTCGCGGCATCGGTGGTGACTGACCTGCTCCAAGGCCGGCATATTACCCCCAGTCATATCAAGGTTCCCTGCACCTTGGTGGTGCGTGAGTCCTGCGGCGCGCGCTCAGAGGTGGCGGGGAATGACACTCCACTGGAATATAATTCTCAAATACAGCCCATTTCCGTCCATTGAAAGAGTCCCGTTATGAACCCAGCCGTTCAACAACCCACTGAAGTCCATGTCATTTCCCATACCCACTGGGACCGTGAATGGTATAAGCCTTTCCAAGAATTCCGGCATAACCTGATCAAGGTGATTGATGAAGTACTGGAGAGGATGGAGACCGATCCGGAGTACCGGTATTTCCATCTGGATGGCCAGACAGTTGTTCTCGAGGACTATACTGAAATACGTCCCGAGCGGATCCCTGAGCTACGCTCACGGATCCAGGAGGGGAGAATTCTGATTGGTCCCTGGTATGATTCGCCCGACTTATTTACAGTCGATGGGGAGAGCCTAGTCCGGAATTTGCAGTTGGGAATTGAGATCTGCCGCGAGTGGGGTACCGAACCCCTGAGGAATGGATACGCGGTCGATAACTTCGGCCACAACTCACAAATGCCACAGATATACGCGGGATTTGGAATGAACACCTCCACCCTCTTCCGTGGCACTAACGCCCAGGCGGCTGGTTCGCTTTTCATCTGGGAGGGAGCCGACAAAACCGAGTGTCTGGTGTTGCGTCTTTCCGATCACACCGCTTACAGCAACTTCTGGTATGCTTTCCGGCCTGTTCTGACACAACGAGAACCTTATCTAGAGGAAACCGCCGAAAAGACGTTGAATCAACTCATCGATGTCACCGCTGCAACAACTCCCACTCCCGTGCTCCTCTTCATGGATGGCGTGGACCACATCACGGCCAATCCCCTGACAACCCGCATTATCCGTGACGCCGCCCGATTCCGGCCAGATATCCGCTTTCTTCATTCCACACTTCCACAGTTCATTCAAAGAACCCGCGATTCCCTTAAAAATGGGGTATGGGAACGCCTTCCCCGTCTCAAAGGAGAGCTACGGATCCCAAACAAAGACGGTGACCTCAACCGCTTCACCACTGATGTCTCCTCCGCGCGCATCTATTTGAAGATCCAAAACAAGGAATGCGAAACCTGGCTC
Organism: uncultured bacterium; assembly: GCA_964581845.1. GTDB lineage: Bacteria > Hinthialibacterota > Hinthialibacteria > OLB16 > OLB16 > OLB16. Next base: position 4,686 of record CAZORO010000057.1, on the reverse strand, counting down.
CTGCGTTGGTTGGAGCCATTCCGTGCGATTGCCTCCACTCTCGGTATCTTCCATCCCTCCGGATTTCTGAAATCCGCATGGAGACATCTCTTGATGAATCACCCCCATGATTCCATCTGTGGTTGCAGCGTCGATCAGGTACACCGTGACATGGAATACCGTTTCGCGCAATGCCGTTCGATCGCACAGGAATCAACGCGCTATCTTCTCAATCGCATTGAGCAACAAGTCGACACATCCTTCGCGAAAAAAGGCGAGGGCCTGGTTCTCCTATACAACCCCAGCCGCTACAGCCGTTCCGGGATTACGGAAATTGAATTCGATGTCCCGGAGATGGCAACCCATCCAGGCTTTACGCTTAAGGACACCAACGGAGACGAAATCCCCCACCAGGTCCTGGCCACACAGGAATTCAAAAACCGGGTTGCATATACTCCTATCAAGGGTGCTCATGGTGATTTCCGTGGAAAATATGTCACCCTCGCGGCTGATCTCCGTGATATCCCCGCTCTCGGTTACAGCATCCTGCGTCTTCAACCCAATGCAAGCAACCTTAATCTCCCCAAAAGACTGGTATCAGAGAAACATGCCATTATGGAGAATCCCTTCCTGCGAGTAGAGATTGGTACAGATGGCCTTATTTCTCTGCTGCATAAGCCCACTGGCCGGCTCTTAAACGGTCTTCATGGATTTGAGGACTGCGGTGATGTGGGAGACCTGTGGGTACACGCGAAACCCACCTGTGACCGGGTGGTACGAGGCATCAAATCCGCCAAGGTCTCTCAGGTAAAAAATGGTCCCCTCCTGGCAACCTACCGGGTGGAATACATCATCGATCTTCCCAGCCGGGCCACGGAGGACCTCACTGGACGGAGCGAGGAGACTATCGAACAGCGGATTGTGAGTGATTTCACACTGACAACATCATCACCCTACCTGAAAGTGGAGACCCATCTGGAGAATTGTGTCCGCGATCACCGTCTCCGAGTCTTGTTCCCCAGCGGAATCCAAACGGATGTTTCCCATGCTTCAACCCCATTTGATGTGGTCCAGCGCGAAATCGCCCTGCCCGACACGCGCGGCTGGCGCGAGTGCGCTAGCGAGACCAAACCGAATCAAGGCTTTGTGGATGTCAACGACGGCACAGTGGGGCTCTGTCTGGTCAATTATGGCATGATCGAGTATGCGGTGTATGACGATCCCCAACGCACCATGGCTCTCACCTTGGTGAGGGCGGTACGGGCCATCGTGGGTGTTGAGGGCGAGGGCGAGGGGCAGTGTCTACGGAACCTCGGCTTCAAGTATGCCATCTATCCCCATGCGGGAGGCTGGGAGGAAGCGGATGTTTACCGGGTTGTCGAGGAAAACAACCTCGCGCTCAAAGCCATCCGGGCGGAAGCTCATTCAGGAACACTCCCTTGCAGTCATTCCTTCCTGTCTCTCTCTCCAGGAAATCTGATTCTGTCGTCTTTCAGGAATCCAGTGGGAAGCAATAACCAGGCTGTGGTGCGGGTTTACAATCCCACGGCAAAGGAAATGAATGCCAAAATCAAGGTTGGATTTCCAATCACCTCTGCATTTCACTGCAATCTCAATGATGAACCGGGTGAGAGTATCGTGGTGAATGACAACACAATTGATTTTTCTCTCGGACCCAAGAAGATCGCCTCATTCCGGATGGAGTTCGCCACTCCAGCGCCCCTAACCGGTGCCTGGTAAAAGGTGGGTCCTGTAGTGCATGGTGAATAGAGCCAGAAGAAGGACCTCTTATCTCTTCCAATCCATGTTCAGCCTCTATTCAGATGTGAGCTCAAACTCCAAGGGCGTTCCTGGGAGAGATGGACAAATGACCGATTGCGGGGATTCCAACGCCTTTCCGCCACCCCTAAAAACCTTCTTTTCCCATGCATTTCTTGAGAGTGGAATGAACCTCAGACGGCGTACCACTTTGTCTTGAAAAGAACCTTTGAGGTGTCCCTTTTTTCCCTTGATAGTGAGTGTACCAGTCCCCACCCGTAGCGTCGCTTCCCAACCAATATCCCACCACTCCTGAGGCAAGCAAGGAGCGATCTTGAGTGTTCCATCTACTTCCGGTTCCAGACCAAAGAGGAACTGGTTGACAATCCGGATGAGATTAGCGGGATACTCGCAATAGGTCATGGGGCCGCCCGCCTTCGGGCCTTCAGCGGAGGGGAAGTAACGCTCCTGCCAGGAGAATCCATTCGGCTCCCCAACCTGAGCAACTGCTTTGAGTCCATCCAGGAGTCCATTCACATCGCCTTTTCTCCAGCGCGCCCAGGAATCGACATACCAGACCCTCCCCATCGCGGCCAGATCATGACGGTGATCGAAATGGGTAAACTGGTCGGCTGGGATAAACTCCCAGTCTTCATAGGTTTCCGGGGCGGTGGAAATCCCAGTGGGCATCCCTCCATAACGGAAGCGTGGCTCATTTTTGATCCGTTCCCAGAGATTCTCCTCTTGTTCCTTGGGGAGCATCCCCACAGCAATGGCGGCCCAGTCCACATCGGTTAAGCCATGCTTGTCAATCGGACCTCGTTCAGGATGGATGTACTCCACGCAGTGATCGCCACGCCAAAACTCACGCTGGAAATTCGCGCGGATGCGTTCAGCCAACTCAGTCCAGTGAGCACGCTCTTGCTCCTCTCCCAGCTTAGCATTCAAATCTGCCGTTTTTTGGAAGGCATCCACCGCATAGCACTGTGTGATCCCATCCCACTCGATCCGTGTGGGAACCTCGATATAGTACCCAGCCCCGCCCACACGCCCCTCGGGAGTCATAAGAGATTCGAGGAATCCCGCGGATTTATTGATGCATTCCAAATTCCCTCGGAGCCAGTTGTCATCCAGCGTGTGGGTGTAGATGGCATAGGCATTATGAGCCAGGGTGGTGGCACCTAAGGCCCGTAAGGGATCTCCAGGAACCCAGTGGACATAGAGTCCCTTGCCATTGGCATCGATCATGATCGGCATCTGGCCATTCGGATTCTGCCAGCGTTTGACATACTCCCAGTTGGCGAGGACTTCATCCACCCGGCCCAGAAAGAGCAAGGCATGGGAGAGCTGGTGGCCATCCAGGCTGGGGTAGGTGTTGCCATAACCGAATCCCTGCCCATCGGCGCAGACTGAGAAGTAACCGAAGAAAACCTTGGGATTCAGCGCTGCCAGGACATTCTTTTCCGCGGAATGTTTGTATACCGTGTTCAACCAACCCTGGGGCGTTTTCAGCTGGCTCATGGAAACCCTCCCGGCTTCAGATTCCTGGGCATGGACCTGTCTTTCCAACATGAAACCAAATGAGGAGGCCAACACCGCCCCGCAGGATGTCTTGAAAAATCCTCTCCGGGTGGTGGATTGCATATCCCTGTCCTCCGTAGTACTAGGCTTGCGGTAAAAAACCGGCGTTGTGATGGCACAGTGGATTCCCGTCTTTGCGGGAATGATGTGAATGGTACAGTCTCAATCGAAGCCCATGGCCGCACAAGACCACTCCACCAAACTCCTTTTATCTCCTGTCCTCCCCCCATTCCTGCTAATCTGAGACCATAAGAACACCAGGGAACAAGAATCACACGATGGATTACCCATGAAATGAGGAGAGTTCTGCAATGGATGAAATCAAGACTAGAACGGATGGATACATGAGTCGCCGTGTCTTCCTGACAGCTACGGGTATGTCCCTGGCGGGCTTCCCACTTGCCGATTCCACCTATGCCCAGGCGGAATCACACTGTCTGATCCGCTTTGGGATTGTTACGGATTGTCATTATGCTGACCGTGAAGCCGCCGGATCCCGTTACTACCGTGACTCTTTGGACAAGGTCAAGGCGTGTGTTCAGAGAATGAATGATGAAAAGGTGGATTTCCTTATCGAACTGGGAGACTTCAAGGACCAAGATACTCTTCCCGTGGAGGAGAAGACGCTCTCTTATTTACGTGTGATCGAGGAAGCCTTCAGCCTGTTCCAGGGACCACGCTTCCATGTCCTTGGCAATCATGACATGGATAGCCTATCTAAGACCCAGTTCCTGACTCAGGTGAAAAATACGGATATCCCTGTGGAACAGTCCTTCTTTTCCTTCGACATCAAGGGTCTGCATGGCGTGGTCCTGGATGCCAACTACCGGAGCGATGGCCAAGACTACGATCACGGGGATTTCGACTGGACTGACTCCAACATCCCCCAAGCGCAGCTTGACTGGCTGAAACAGGATCTCAGCGCGGCACAGGTTCCCGGTGTTGTTTTTGTGCACCAGCGGCTTGACGGCGAAGGAAACCTATTTGTCAAGAACGCGGAGGAGGTCCGAAAGGTCCTGGAGCAAAGCGGCAAGGTGTCTATTGTCTTCCAAGGCCATGATCACGAAGGCGGATACAACTTGATCAACGATATCCACTACTACACATTGAAGGCGGCGGTGGAGGGGCCGGGGCTGGAGAATAATGCTTATGCGGTAGTTGAAATGGATTCGACGCGTACGGTAATACTCACTGGCTATGGACAGGCTCTCAGCAAACACTTCGAGCCCGCCCGTTAACGGCCGTTGAAAAAAGAAGGTTGTAAGGTCACCATCGATTCCCGCCTGTGCGGGAATGACGATTTCCTGAAGGAATCTCCCGATTCGTCATTCCCGTACAGGCGGGAATCCACGGTTGTGCTTGCTGTGA
>CAZORO010000056.1:0-17004 GCA_964581845.1 uncultured bacterium | reverse complement strand
GGATCGCGCGGTGTACGAGCCAATTCCTGGACGGTTTGTCTTCAACGCGGACGATCCGAATAACAACACCATCGCCGGTATCGAAGCGGCGGCGGGAGAGTTGGATGTCCTCATGTTCAGCACGACTGTCGCTAGCGTGACTGACTCGGTGCTTGGTCTGCCTCTGCTCGGAACGGCTCTTTCGGATACAGCGGGAGCCTTCCAGCCCATCAATGTCGGTCGAGTCGGAACCCCGGTGAGCTATGTGGTTGCCATGGACGAGCATGGGAACCTCAGCCCAGTGATTCCGATCGACACCGCCGACCGTGTTGCTCCAGCCATGCCGGATCTCAGCCGGATCACGCTTACGCAACGTGGCCGCTCGTTTAACGACACGATTACTGGACTACGCAACGCTGTTGGAACGGGTGAGGAAACCCTGTTGTTGCATGCTTACTCGGATGCCTCGCTGACATCCGAACTGGCGGGCTTCCCGATTACCATCCCAGCAACGGCATTCAATGGTTCGCCTGCTCCTGGCTCGTTCCCGGAGACCTCCATCGGTGAGAACTACGCCAACAACCAGGTGAATCCGCCCACAGTGGTCGGTATCTCCCAGGTCTGGCTCACCGCCGAGGATGAATTCGGCAACGAATCCGAGGCCGCTTATCTGCCGTTGGATGTGGTGATCCAGAATCCAGATTCCACCAAGATCTTCGTGTACGTGCAGAATCCGCAGACCGATGCGTTCATCTCCGGTCTCAACAAGGCTGTTGAGCCTGGCGCGCGTGTCCAGGTCTCGGCGGATGTGAACAATATCCTTCTCTACGGTAACTTCTACTCCAACTTGGAGGGTGGTTGGGACGCCGTCAACATCGGCTCTATCTTGAGACAGCCTGATGTGATCTCCGGCTCCTATACCTTCCCGAACCGCCGTGACACCGTCTACGTGAGGGCGATTGACCTTGCCGGCAACCGTAGCGCTGTCATCTCGATTAATGTCGAGATCGTCACCTACGCGGTCTTGGATGCCTTTGGCGGTATCACGTTGAGGAATGGAGTGGAAGGTGTCGCCGATTCGCTGCAGCCAACGTTCCTTCCCGATGGCGTGGCCAGGGATATCGAACCCGGGTTCTATCGTGCCAATGGTGTTTTGGATACCGGATTTGTTCCTGGAGATCCAGCATTTCCTGAGTACACCAATTCTCCGACTGGCTTCTACCGCTTGACGGGTCTTGGTCAGATTGTTGCTCTGGGTGATGTCCTGCCTGTTGACCAGACTGGCTTCACCGGCTACACAACGGATCTGGCTAAGGACATCGAAGTCGCCCCGTATCAGGGTGGCCCAAGCGTTGGAATCTACATGTTGAATGGATTAGGCACACTCCAGATCTTCGGTGGTGCTACACCACTGACAGGAATCTCGCTCGGAACTGACCTCGCGCGTGACTTCGAGCTGGATTACAACGCCGATGGCACCATCAAGGGCGGTTACATCCTTGATGGCCGTGGCGGAGTCAATCCGGTTGGTGGTTCGGCGCTGATCGTACCCGCCAACGCCTTCGTGGCCGATCAGGACATCTATGTCGACCTCGAGCTGTCTCGTGTCCCATCCGACATGTCGATCGATGGATCACTGGTTCTCTCGAAGTATGGCCAGGTTACGATTGGTGGTCCAATGGCTCTGGATGCGATCCGGGTGAACTCGATCATCAAGGGTCTGCCGAACTTCGGATTCAATATCGCGCGTGACCTTGAGTTGTCGCTCGATCCTGAAACCAGGCTCATCCACGGTACATACGTTCTTGATGGATTCGGTGGAATTCACGCCGGTGGATCCGCACCGAAGATTCACGATGCGCCGTTCTTCGGATTTGATGTGGCGAGAGATATGGAAATCGTCACCTCTAAGCCGCAAGAATAACCTTCGTGACAGACTGATTGGTTAAGGGTGGCCCCCCGAGTCGATCCGATTCGGGGGGCCCTGTCTTTGAGAGGTTTGAGATGCGATCCACTGGACTCACTCTCGTTCTTCTTTTCTTCATCAATCAGGCATGGGGACAGAGCACCGACTTTGTGGATCGTGTAGTCGCTTCAGTGAACAACTCGGTGATCACTTTCAGGCAACTGGAGGAGCGAACCTCTGATTTGAACCGCTTCTATGCCCGCAAGGAGGGTCCTTCCAAGGGGCGTGTTCCACCTTTGGATACGGTACGACGGCGTGCCTTGGATGATTTGATTGACGAAGAATTGGTACTCCAGCACTCCAAGGAGATTGTTCGAAAAGAAGCCGCGGAACGGTTTGCCCAAAAGGCAATCGAGGAACAAATCAACGAGATACGCAAACAGCTTGGCGAAGAGGAGTTCCAGGCACGTCTGGCTCAAGAGAATCAATCCCTTGAGGAATTTAAAGCAGGGTTGGTTGCCGAACGGACAAGACTGATCCTTGTTCAACAGAGCCGTCAAGCCTGGCTTGATGAGATCCTATTGACACCCACCTCCCAGTCACAAATTGATAAATATCTTGAGGAACATCCGGGTCTAGCTGATGAAGGTGGGGCACCAGAAGTTCAATTTGTCTTCATTCGGGTTCCAGCTGATATTGAACCAGCGGGGCGGGAGGTCATCAAGAACAAAGCAGAGAAGATTCTTGCACGTGCGCGGATTGGCGAATCCTTCGACCAACTCGTCAGCGCATACTCCCAGCACGATCAATCCAGAATGAGGAATGGATTTCTCCCTCTCCTCAGCCGCACCAGTCCCTATCCCGAGTTCGGTCCGCTTTTTGACCTCGAGGCCGGACAGGTATATCCCCAAGTGATTGAAATCGAGGGATGGTTGTGTATTGCCAAGGTCAAAACGAAACAGAGCCTTTACAATCTCGTCAGAAGGCGCATCGCTCAGGATGAACAAACAAAAGCGCTCAGCGAAATACGCAAGGAAGCCACCATTATCATTGATCGTGAACTATTCTCCGCGGCGGAGAGCAGTCCACTCGCCTATTGAGGGGGAATCTCCTCAATGGCTCCGGGGTTGCTTCATGCCCACCCTCAAGGGCCGGAATAGGCACAAGCCAAGGGGACTCCATCCACTTCCGTCTTTACAATGGGTTCTCGTTCTTGGGATAGACGGTACTCTAGCGGACCAAAGAAGCCTTGACGGAACTGAAGAATACGGCAATCCGCGGGACCTTCCTTGATGAAGGTCCAGCCAGTGGGAGCAATTCCCATTCTCTGGTATTCAATGAGTGGATGGGCATCCATCGCATGAGTTGCCACACGTGCATTAGCAGGAATTTTTTCCGCCAAGCGCCTGATAAACTTTGGAGTCACGGAATCACACCAAATGGTTGTCTCAAGTCCTCGAGAGGCCGCCCCACGTATCCCCCCAGTCAAGAAAGAGTAATAGGCCAATTGATGGGGATGGATCCTCCAACATGTGTAGACCTGAATGGATAAAAGAAGCAGACAGATTCCGGTGATGGCATGTTGAGCGGTTGATTTTCCTAGCCTATGGCTCAAATAATCTTTACAACTCTCAAGTGCCATTACAGTAAGTAGAGCCAGAAAGGGTAAGGATGAAAGGAAGAACCTGACTCCGTCATACGCGGACTTGAACGTAAAAACAAAAGGAAGTGTGAGCGCATTCAGAGCCAGGAAACTGAACCAGGGCAGGGAGCCTGAGGCTTGATCGGTAGAGGATTTGAACCTCTGCCTGCATATGGGAACAATCCAACACAGGATAGGGATAACAAGGCCCACAGGCAATGTGACTAACAGCATTACCCAAGAGTAGTGCCAAGGAACATTTCCGGGGTAAAGAGACCCAAAGTAATAGACATTGATTGGGACTTTTGCGCCGTAGTCATGGAAACGGCTGAAGACCCGGTCGAGCAGATGCCACCACAGATAAGGTTGAGTGACAACATAAAGAACGGGAGCGGCGATAGCACAGAGGAGTCCCCATCGCCAGACCCGCCAACGACGGTGGAGAACAGCCCATGCCAACAAAGGAAATGGCAGAAACATGGCGTGGACCTTCACCGAAACAGCCAGACCAAAAGCGATTGCCGCCAAGCTACAATGAGACCAAAGCCCGAGTCTTTTTGTGTGAACCTCATCTTTGTTCTCAATAGCGGAATAAAAAGAGAACGCAGCCAAAAACCAGGCCATGGCAACAAGAATGTCATACTCGGCGAAATGGGCATGTCCGAACCAGTGTGGGTGAAGGAAAAGAATGAGGGATCCATACAACGCCAGTAGGAGTCCTGACCTCTTCCAAAGGAGATTGAAGAAAAAAGTGGTAAAAAGTGAGGTCAGAAGGCTGGTAGGGAGAGCGAAGACAAAACGATCCGGCATGGACTCGGGGAGAAGAAGGCGCGAAACCGCCATCAAGGTGCGGGGAAGGGAGGGGTGATCAGACTCCGTTTCAAAATAGGTCCTGACACCAACTTCATTGGCGACATCCTGGCCATTTAGGAGGAGGCGGAACCATTCGGCTTGTCTACGGGCAGCGGGAAAATTGGTCTCGGCCTCATCCCAGGTAATCCCATAGTCGGAGATGGTGGTGTAGAGGGTAACAAAACAGGATAGAAAGAGACCAAAAAAAACAGCGCTCCGCCGCCAAAGGCTTACAAGCGGCTGCCTGGATCTTGAAATCATCAGAGCCCCAATGTTTTGGTCTCCTCTTCATCTTTTCTCTCCGTGGAACCAATATGGAGAGCAGGGGGGGAAAGGTCTTCAGAATCCGGTGCCGATTTCGAGACCTCGCCAAAAAGTCCTGTACTGAGCGTTCCTTCTCGCTCCTTGGGAGATGGCTCAAAATTCAAAGTTTCTTTTCTCCCTCGTTGTATAAGGCTTGGAGGAGCATACCGGACACGATATTCCTGGGCTTGTAACTCCATGACCGCGAAAACAGAGGCATCGACACGTTGCCGTGGCTTCACGCGGGTTTTCACCAGCCCTCGTAGAGAGAGCCAAGTGACCAAACAGCCGATGATGACCAGGACCAGGCCTGCCCAGATCTGTATCATGGTTTCAGTTCCGCCAATGCTTGGTCAATTTCGTGCCGGTAAGGCATTGAGGGTTGTGCTCCGATTCGGGTGACTGAGATTGCCGCGGCCACGGTCGCGAAGCGAACCGCTTCCCTGAGGGATTTCCCCTCGGCCAACACCACCGCAAGATTCGCGGAGAAGCAATCGCCGGCTCCAACAGTATCACGCGCATCAACCCGCATGGCCTCTGTCCACCAGCTTTCTCCGGGAGTCACTGTCAGAGAGCCTTGGCGGCCTTGAGTTACCACTACGGAACCAACACCTTTCTGAAGTAAATGATTCGCGGCGCATTCGATGTCATCTAGTGTCTCGACCGGCATCCCGGTGATGATTCCCAGCTCGCCCAAATTGGGTGTGATCACATCGATGCAAGGGTATACAGTATCCGGAAGGTGAACCGCTGGAGCAGGATTCAACACCAGCCTCCGTCCCGCATGTTCGGCCACCTCCGCCACATGGACAACAGTCTCCAGCGGTATCTCCATCTGGCAGAGAACCGCATCCGCCGTGGAGATAACTTCCAGCGCCTGGTCGATTTGTGTTGTGGACAGAGCGTTGTTGGCGCCCAAGGCCACCACAATTTCATTCTCTCCTCCGGCATCCACGATAATCAATGCGACTCCGGTGGCATTCTTTTCATCGCGGTAGGTGAATCGGAGGTCGATTCCTTCCCTCTCCAGCATGGCAAGGGCTTCACGGCCAAAATCATCCTCGCCAACCCGGCCGATAAAAGTTGCACGGGTTCCTGAACGCGCCGCTGCTACCGCTTGGTTGGCTCCTTTACCCCCCTGGAACTTGGCGAATACACCCCCAATCACACTCTCCCCTGGCCTTGGGAAATGTGGGGCCTGTACCACAAGGTCTGTATTGCTACCGCCTATAACCACTACGCTGGGAGGACTCATTGGAAACCCACCATCTCTATTATGAGGAATACTATTACGCCAAGGGAGGCTGCTCAAGGACCATGCATACGCGAAGGGAATTCACTTGTCACTGTAAAGCCGGACGGCTATATTGTTGGGTTAGGAGTGTCAGCATCTTGGGGGAGGGATGTGATCTGAAATACACCCATCAGCGATACTTCTATCCGAAAATGAAGGAAAAACAATGAGAGTATTTTATCCAAGCACGGCACTGCTTGTCTGTCTGCTGCTGTATCATTCCCCTGCTCATAGTCAGTTTACCAATCTGAAGCCTACTCTTCTGCAACCCAATGGAAACAGTAATGTGGTTGTCCCTGGCACGCCGGTGGCCGGTCTTGATTTTGACTGGTCTGATGTGAGTGGCGCTACTTACTATCGCCTTGAATTGACACGGATCCTTGAGGGTGGTGGGACTCAGATATCCAGCGTCACCTCGACCGTCTCCAGGTTGCTATACAGCTCCAGCACCAATCCCTTGGTTCCTGGTACGTCCAGTTCTCCCATCTTTTATACATGGAAAGTCACCGCATATCAGGGAAACACCGCGAGCCAACCAAGCAACCAAGCCTCTTTTTCTCTCATCGGCGGAACTATTGATGATCCGGCCAAGCCCGATCCAGGCGGTGATCCTCCCCCACTTCCAAACTCACTTTCTCCGGTATTGGAGATAGAATACACCCTCTCCAAGATCAACAAGGATGGTGTCCTGATGCAGTGGACTGCGGTCCCGCAAGCCACTGCTTATGAAGTCCAGCTCGTTCGCGCCAAGGATGAAGATGACCATATTGTCGAAAAACTCCATTACCGGATGGATGTGGCCAGCAACCAGGCAATCGTCAGCAACCTGACCTTATTCGGAACCTACAGGTTTGAGGTCCGTTCCATCTCATTCCTCAATGGCCGTAGTCATGGCGAGGCAACCAGTCAATTCCAGGTAGTCCAATTCCAGGCCTCGGACATCTACCCGAAATCACCGGATTCCGATGGGATCATCAATGAAAATGATCTTTTCTCTCTTGCCCTCAACTGGCACCGCTATGCCGGGGGTGTGGGCACCCCCCAAGCGGAGAATCCTCAAGCCGATATTGTGTCAGCGGATAAATTCATCGAACAAGCCGATTTACTAGCATTTCTGATTCAATGCAATGGCGCAGTGATGAAATTCCCTGGCGCTCGTCCAAGTCCAACACCTGCTCAATTAGAGCCTGCTGTTTTAATCCAACCGCAAGAGGGAGTTGCCTTTACCCTGAATAAATCCGATGAAACCATTACCTTTAGTTGGGAGACGGTGACAAACGCCGAAAGCTATCAGCTCTTTATCCGCAACGTTTCGACTTCAGAGTATTTCTTCTTCGAGACGGCCTTAACCGAATTTCCATTGGCGGGTTATAATTTTGAACAGATTTTCGGGGGCGGAGGAAATTATACATGGGAAGTTTTAGCGGATGCTGATGGTTTTGTCCAATCTGGAAGCGTGAGACGTAATTTCTCTCTAATCCTCAACTACACCAAAACTGGTCAAACGGAAAAACCCATAAGGTCATGGATGGGAAACCTTATGGACTTTTTCATTGGAGCACCTGTAGAAGCAGCGGAACCTGGGACGTATAAAGATGATATCGGACTGGCCAGTTGCTCGCTTTTCTTTCCTTTCTCAAAGCAGGTGATTACTTCTACCTCCCCTTTTCCAATGATCTGGTCAGAGATCCCAAACGCAATCACCTACTCCGTAGAGGTAAGGATTCCCGGTTTTCAATATTTTAACCTCTATGGGAAGAAACGTGATTCTGAAAACTTTAATCATGTTGTCGATGATGTGGTGGGAGATGGTATTGTAGTTGCTTTGTTCTCCAGTACTTTTCCCAGTAAGAATTACCAATTCCGGGTCCAGGCTCGAGATGAAAACTCGCGTGGTCCTTTCTCGGAGACCCGGCAGTTCGAGATTTCGCGAACGGGAATTCTTCCCTATGTGGACATAGATTATTCACGCAATGGCGTGTATGAAGGCGATGATGTGTTGATTTACTCAAAATACTGGCGAGCCAAAAAGGGGGACCTTCTTTACAATGAATGGGCGGACCTTGTACCGAGCTCACCTAATGGATTGATCAATGCCTCCGACCTAATCTCATTTTTAGGATATTTTTATAACAGGAAGGCACTTCCCAGATACCCCCTCATCGATCCTCCCATTCTTGTTGAACCAAAGAACGGTACTTTCTTTGGTGAGGAGTCGAAAGGCAAGGCCATTCACTTTACATGGCTACCGCCTACTGAAGGTATTGAACATTTACTTGTTTGGGAAATGGAACTAGGTCTTCCGAGTGGTTCTACGGTCCAATCGACACACCAAATCTATACAGCATCGATGGAATACTCCAGCCAATTCTCCGGAGAAGGAGTCTACACCTGGCGTGTGCGAGCGATTTCCACGGATGGTACACGTGGCAACTGGTCGAACGCCTTTACCTTTGTCATTGATCTAGATCAATATCAGCCTGTTCTTCCCGAGGTAGTGGCTCCTAAGGATGGAGCTGTTCTCTCCGGTCATGTTGTGACCTTCGAATGGACATGTATCACCCGTGAGAAACTCTACGGCGTCTTCGACCGCCTTGAGATTCAGAATGGCGATGGACCGGTGGTTGCCTTGGATATTTATCACCGGCATAGCGATATGGGTGTGGATACCGTGGTGAATAATGTCCCCCTGGCACCCAACCATGGACAAAATTTCCGGTGGAGAGTCAGCACCATTTATGTCATCCAAGACTCCTTTTTCCGCCTTTACTTTAACAAGCCAGCTGAGGTTCCGGAGTGGCATTCTTTCAAATTGAACTCATCCAATAGGGCGGTCACTGGCTTGGCCGCCTGGAATCCCGACCTCAATTCGGATGGGCATGTCAATCTCACTGATCTCTCTCAGTTTCAGCATATCTGGCGGCTTGAGCGGAATGGTAACCCTGCTTTTATTCAGGAGGCTGATTTCAACCTGGATGGAAAGATTGGTCCACAAGACGCTGCATTCTTGGGTGGGATGGGCTATCAAGGCCGTCCTTCAGGAAACAACGGACAGAACGCTCCGATTCCCACATTTCCGTTGGAGCCTGCCACTGGCCAGCCTCCAGTCATCATGGCTCAATACGCGCAAAGTGGAATTAACGCCACCTGGGGACAACTCACGGGTTATAACAAGTATTTGGTGGAATGGATTGACTCTGACAATGTGGTGCATGCTCTTTATTCCAATAAGCTGCCCGCACCGGAGCTCCTTTCTCCCATTGCGGGAGAGGTCATTTCTCTCCCCCATTCTAGTTCCACGCTGACATTGACCTGGACTGTAGTGCCAGATGCGGTGAAATACTCAGCTGTATTGGTTAATGTGAACACAGGTCAATATCATGCTTTTATCGAGGATGCGGGTGATCCCGCCGCTGAAACCTTCTCTCTTTCCATCAGCCGCGAGGACTTTGAAGCCCATTTGGGCGTGGCGGGTACCTTTGAGTACCGTGTTCTACCAATTGCTCCAGGGCATTTTGCTGACACGAGTGTCATTGAAACCTTTGGTGTCTCTTTTACCAAGGATGGTGATGACTACTACTCCACTCCACAACCGATCACGAAAGCGAAGCCCCCCATCGTGGTGGAGGGGAATGGAGTTATACCCGCATTCTCATACTATGGCCTCCACTCTTGGAGGTTGATGGGGATGGCCGATGACTATACGCTTACTAAGCCCACCAAGTGGCACCGGTTTGGCATCCAGTGTCTGGGGCCTGCTTATGGTGAACCGGTCCATTGTGGGCAAGACGATCCCGGCCCCTGACCTGCAAACCTCTCAAGTTTGAGGCTCATTTCCCTGTGCCATTACCTCGGCATAGGAGTCGAGTACCATTGTCTCGATCTGTCGGCGTGTATCGGTGTTAATTGGATGAGCGATATCTTGCGTCGGCGCAGTCTCACGTTTTCTCCGGGGCATCCCCACAAATAGGCCGTGTTCTCCTTGTAGAACACGTAGTCCATGAACCACGAAACACCCGCCAATCGTAATGCTCGCGTAAGCCCGCAGGTTGGTGGTGCTTGAGGGCAAGGGATGCACCCGAACCTCGGTGATTTGCAGCATATGTGCAGTTTCCTTTCGTCCGGTAAAATTAGTCTACACCGGGTTGGGACGGGAATCAAAGACAAACTTATATGAAGAAGGATGGTTTTCAGACAACCGCTGCGGCCAGACGCGCCTCAATCAGGCGGTTGACCTTTTGGGTAACTGATTGGGCGGCGGAGAGAACCGCATTACTCAAGGCACGCGCCGATGCCCCGCCATGGCAGATCAGGCAGGTCCCATTCACACCTAACAGGGGAGCTCCTCCGTATTCCTCATGATCCATTCGTTTGAACATGGTTTCGAAAGTCTTCACCAACAACTCGCCCGAGGAGGGATTCGCATTGACCACCTGACGGATCTGGTCCTTAAGTGCCGCATAGATATGCTGAGCAGTGGCCTCACCGAATTTCAGTAGGATATTACCGACAAAACCATCGCAGACCACGACATCGAATGAACCGCCGAAAATCTGACGGCCCTCCATGTTTCCACCAAAATTGATGGGTGCGTTGGCCAATAGGGGAAATGCCGCGAGAGTCTGCTCGTTTCCCTTCTTTTCCTCTGTTCCAATCGACAGCAGACCCACTCTGGGATTGGTGCGGCCAAGGACTTCCTCGGCATAGACAGTTCCCATCACCGCGAAATCCACCAGCATTTCGGCCTTACAGTCAACATTGGCGCCCACATCCAAAACAATGATCGGGTGGTCCCCAGTGGGAAGAATGGTGGTGATCGCGGGACGGCTGACTCCCTCCAAGCGGCCCAGATACATGATCGCACAGGCCATGGTGGCTCCTGAATGGCCCGGGGAGATGACTGCATCCGCAGCTCCCTCACGGACTAGCCGGACCGCCACCGAGACCGAGGAGTCAGACTTTTTCTTGATCGCAACCGAGGCGGACTCATCCATCCCAATTACACTTTTTGAGGGTACCACCTTGGCATGAGGATAGGTCTCGATACGGGATACCAAGAGGTTGGGATCACCTACCAGAATGACCTCCAACTCCTCCCGATCCTTAAGGAATTCCAATGCCCCAATGACTGGTTCGGGACCGAAATCCCCTCCCATGGCGTCAATGGCTACCCGGACAGGCATGAAATCAAGCCACCTCGAGGATTTGACGGCCCCTGTAAAAACCACAGGCTGGACAAGCACGATGTGGCATCATCATTTCCCCACAGTTGGGGCATGAAATCAGATTGGGTGCCTTCAGGTGGTGGTGTGACCTGCCCATGCGGGTCTTGGATTTAGACTTACGGTGCTTAGGATTCGCCATTTAGATCGTAAAACCTCCAACAATTTTTGAGCCCTTCCGGACCGGCAGGGAATATAGGCGGAATAGTCCGTTTTGAACAGCCTACCGGCCCAGAAAACGTGATTGCAACCGGTGGTGAACAGCTTCAGGTACAAGGGAGCTCAGGTCCCCTCCAAATCGTGCTACCTCCCTTGCGATCCGTGAGGAGACAAAGACATGTTCCTCACTGGGCATGAGAAACAAGGTATCCAGATTTGGATTCAGACGCCGGTTCATGAGTGCGATCTCGAACTCATATTCGAAATCCGAGATGGCTCGCAGCCCCCTCAAGATGGTCCGGCAACCCATTTTTTCCGCATAATCCACCAATAAACCATTGAACCTCCCTATCGAGACTCCTGGAATGCCGCCCACGCATTCGCGGAGCATCTCCTCACGTTCCTCCGCCGTGAACAAGGACTGTTTCGCCGGGTTCTCAAGGACCGCCACCAGCAGCTCATCAACCATGGTGATGCCACGGTGCACGATATCCACATGTCCTTTGGTGACTGGATCGAAGCTTCCGGGGTATATCGCTCTTAAGTGAGCCATGGTCATGGCGTTCCTATTCCTGTCCTCTCCTATTGCCGGGAGACGGGAATCGCCAAAAGGTAAATTCCGCCTTCCCATACCGCCGTGTATCGAAACACTCCAGACGGGTTCCCTTGAAGGGATCCCCCACCGGGTATTTCTCCGGCCTTTGATGCATCAAAATTCCATCCGCTTTGAGGATATCCTCAAGTTTTCTAAGGGAGATACCTTCAACATCGTAGGGGGGGTCCACGAAAACCAGGTCAAAACGGCGTTCCATCTTCACAAAGGCCCGGCATTGCTCCATAGCCGAAGCCACTAGGAGGTGGCAATCCCCCGGGCGCGACATAGCCTGGATATTGGCCTTGATCAGGGTAACCGCTTCACGGTCTTGCTCTACGAGGGTGACACTCCGTGCTCCCCGTGATAGGGCCTCCAGGCCGACTGAACCGGTACCCGCATAAAGATCAAGGAAATCACTCCCCGGGAGGAGATCCTGAAGAATACTGCCGATAGCTTCGCGCGCCATGCCGGGTGTGGGACGGATGCGGTCATCGGAGGGACTTGCCAGTCTTCGTCCACGGTCTTCGCCTGCGATGATGTGCATCTGGCCATGTTTATTCTTTGCCATAAAAGGGATTTTCAGTGTTTTGCCAGAACATGAAAAGACCCCCTTTCACCCCTAACTTCGCCGCCCCCACTGGGAAACCTTCTGAATCAGGGCTTCCGCTTCCTTTGTGTTTGAAGCCCATGTGGAAAGCATGATCCCCTTCGGCTTCAGGGCAGCCATCATCGTCTCCAGTTCACCTGGTTCAACTGGGATCCATTGGTTCTTACCCGCATCCTGGATGCGCTGGAAGGTGGGGATCCAGTCTGTGGCGTGCCCCTTTCCCGCTCCCCAGACATACTGGATGGCATCAAGGGTCTTGATCTCAAGCAGGGAATCCAAGTGCCTTAAGGCATCGGGGCCATCCAGGTGGTAGATCGAACGATCCAGCCATTCGGTCTGTTCGATGATCTGTGGGAGGAAGAATTCACGGAAATCTCTTTTGGAGATCATGCAAGAGAAGTCATTGGAGGGGATGTAATAACGTCCCTCGGTGAAAAGGGGCAGCCAGCTGGTGGTCAGGGTCTGTCCGGCGGAAAGCATCAGATCTCTTTGCATGTCATACAGAGTCATAAAGGAGGACTTCACCCGTTCCACCAATTCCCGGACCTTCTCAGGCCGAGTCGCCAGATCGATGCAAAGCTGTTCCGGTCCACGCAGCGCCGCCAACAGGTCCGCATCGGGGTGGAGATCGGTATGCCCGGTAAGGAACTTACCTTGGCCCATCTCCAGTGATAGACGGGTCATTTCGAGCAAAGTGTGTGTATAAGGATTGTGCGGATCGATCTCCAGGTCTGGGAGGCAATCGAGGTCCTGGATCATTGGTTTCGACCAAGAGGTATCCTCCCCGAATTCGAGTTCCGCTCCCATGCACGCCGCCTGGACATCGGGCCCCAGATTGGGCCAGAAATACGGCAGGATCTCCCCGCCCCAGAAGGTGTTCGCGCAGTGGATTGCTGCGCACTCGACTACATAACATGCATCCATCCAGCGTTTACGTAGAGAGGCGTGATGCTTGGCGGGGATCGGCTTAGGATTATCCTTTGGGGCTGTAACCTGAATGGTGGGACGATCCAGAAATTCCCCCTCCCACCAGGCCTCCATGCGCGCGAGTGCTTGCGGGGTATCTTCTTTATATTCAAGGTGCAGTTCGATGGTTGTGTGCCTCCTTCGGGAGTATCAGCGTTCTTTCCTTATACTGTTGAATCGTGGGGGGCGTGGAAGGGGTGGAGGGCCATGGAAAACAGAAGGGGCGGGTTTTCCGAATGCTTCCGATCCTTCCAAGGATTCCGTGATTCAACACTCCCTTCATCATCTCAAGCTACAAGGGGCCTTTTCGCGTGTATAGTATCCCGGTTTCGTACTTAAAGATGATTTCCTTTCCGCAGGGAGTGTGAAATGCCAAAGAGACTTCTAGGGGTAGTACTGGTGACCGCGATGCTGGAAACAGGCTTCTCTTCTCCGTGTCAAAGTGAACCAGCCAAGTCCGGTCCTGAGACCATCCGTGTGATGACCTTCAACATCTGGGTTGGGGGTGAGGCTGGGAAGCAATCCCTTTCACAGACAGTCCGTGTGATCCGTGAAGCCAAGGCGGATATTGTGGGCCTTCAGGAGACGCTTGGAGAGGAAGTCAACAAAGTTCGTCCCGACAACGGCAAGAAGATCGCGGAGATATTGGGGTGGAACTACTTGGATCAAGGCGATGGAACTGCGGTTACGAGCCGGTTTCCCATCACTGGGGCAACTCCCAAGAAGTGGGGGGTGAGCCTGAAACTTCCCTCCGGCCGTGCCGTCCACATGTTCAATGCCCATTATAGCGCCTCACCTTACCAGCCCTACCAATTCCTCGGGATTCCTTATGGTGATGCCCCCTTCCTTAAGACCGAGGCCGAGCTGATCCAAGCGGCCAAGCAAGCCCGAGGCGGGGAGGTGACACGGATGCTTGAGGAACTCCAACCTGTCCTCCAATCCAGCCAGCCTGTCTTTCTCACGGGGGATTTTAATGAACCTTCTTTCCAGGACTGGACCTCGGCGGCGGTAACGGCAAGGAAGTGCCCGCTAAAAGTGGAGTATCCCGCCACCAAGCTTATCTCGGAGGCTGGGATGAAGGATGCCTTCCGGACCGTGCATCCTGACGAGGTGGCGTTCCGTGGTTTAACATGGACACCCACCACCAGCGAAACAGATCCCAAGGACTACCATGACCGGATCGATTATGTCTGGTTCGCGGGGAAGGGAGTGAAGGCCATCCAATGCGAGGTGGTGGGAGAGCGGAAGGAACGTGCGGATATTGTTATCAACCCCTATCCCTCGGACCACCGGGGTGTGGTGGCCACGATTGAGATAGAATCATCCTCGAAGTGATGGCTCATTGTTTTATTTGAGTCAGTTATATGCTGAAAGGAGAATGCTCTGGTGCGGAAAGCATTCTGGATGATTCCTTTCTTTGTCTTCGGCTGCTTCCTGTTTCTGTCTTTATCCTCAGCTGCGGAGGACAAGGCGGTGGTCGTTGAGTCCTCCACGGGAGTGGCGCCTTTGCCAGATGGTTATTACTCCGGCCTTCATTGTCTCGCCATTGGCATCAACAACTACAAGAATCCCGCCATTCCGGATCTCTCCTATGCCGAGGCGGATGCAGCCGCTGTTGCCAAGCTTTTAGGGGAGAACTACGGCTTCCAGGATACCCGCACCCTTCTGGGAGGAGAAGCAACCCGTCAAGGTATCACGGCGGCGGTGGCTGAGTTCTTCAAACCGAACCGTGTCTCCTCCTCCGATGCGGTGGTGATCTACTTCAGTGGCCATGGTCAAACCATCGACTTGGCGGCCGGGGGAGAAATGGGATTCCTCATCCCGCAGGATGCCGATATCAACCTCGAGGGGGAGACTGATATCGCGGGCTATTACCAGTCCTGTATTCCCATGCAGGACATCAAAACCTGGAGGAGTTTGATTCCCGCCAAGCATATCCTGATCATCGCGGATTCCTGCTACTCGGGGCTGTTGGCCAATGACCGCTCTCTTCCCGCTCCGGTTCTCGATGCACTTAAACTCGGTGTCTGCCAGATCCTGACCGCTGGCACACGCAACCAGAAGGCCCGTGAGCAACCGGAATATGGCCATGGAACCTACACCGCCAAGTTTCTCGAAGCCTTGCGCACTGGTGTTGCCGACCTAAACAAGGATGGCTTCATCCGTGCCAGTGAACTCGGCCAATACTTAAAGGACGTCATTATTGAGAACCAGACTCCCCAGAGCAAGGTGATGGACGGGGAAGGGGATTTCATTCTTGTCGCACGGCAGCTCGCCGATGGCTATGTTTCAGGGACAGTTTTTGACCAGAAGACCAAGGAACCTTTGCGGGGAGTGCGGGTACGTCTGGCTGGCTCCACTGTCGATGACCGCACCAATACCAAGGGGGAATTCCGTCTCCGGGCGCCAGTGGGGGGGTATTCGGGATTTACGGTCGAACTTCCCCGGGCTGGAAAGACATACGAAATCAGCGAAGCGGTTCAAGTGAGTGAGTCCGAGGAGGAATTCGTGGAGCTGGTTGTGGCGGTCCCGGCGGATGCCTTGGGAGGAGAGGATGCCATGCCCAAGGGGTGGACCAACGAAACCGACTCTATAGACCAAACCGTGCGTGTCTGGACACTCAAGGATGCTCCTTCAAGACCTCAACCGAAGGACATCTGGAGATTCCCCTTACGTGGGACTGGTGAGACCTATGACTTGGTTTGGGTGGAACCGGGGAAGTTCCTCATGGGCAGTCCGGTCAATGAACCAGAAAGGGATGAGGATGAGTTCCAGCACGAGGTGGAAATCAGCCGGGGATTCTGGATGGGACGCTACGAAGTGACAAACCAACAATTTGGGGCCTTTGTCGAGGATACCAGCTACCGCACCACAGCCGAGGAGGATGGTGAGAGTTTTGCCTGGAGCGGCTCCGAATGGCTCACATTTGAAGGGTTGACTTGGCGGGAACCTGTAGTTAAGGGAAGTCCCCATCTAGGAGAGGATTACCCGGTCATCCAAGTCTCCTGGGAGGACTGCCAAGCCTTTTTAGATTGGGCTGGGCTGAGTTTTCCAAGCGAGGCTCAGTGGGAATATGCTTGCCGTGCTGGAACAGTGACTCGTGCTTACTGGGGACCCGATCAGACCGTGGATGCTTGCCGTTATGCCAATGTGAGGGATGCCTCGATGTGCGCGCTCTTCGAGGTGGGCGGAACCGGTTTCGACTGTTCGGATGGATATGCCTCCACGGGCGCGGTGGGGAGTTTCCTCCCCAATGCTTTCGGACTCTATGACATGCTGGGGAATGTGGCCGAGTGGTGTTTGGACAAATATGCCGAGGAGTACTACTCCTCCAGTCCCTCCCGTGACCCAGTCAACCGGAATGGAGACAAAATTCGCTATCACACAGGAGAGCATGAATTCCATGGTGACAACCGTTCTTTACGGGGTTGTGTCAACATTCTTTCGCACTTTCAGTTTGAGGAACTCCCTCGGAACCG
>CAZORO010000055.1:0-17021 GCA_964581845.1 uncultured bacterium | reverse complement strand
CGCTCCCGTAACGGGTGTGGGTGCGGGGGTACGGGGGGTGGGGGGTGGGGGTAAAGTAGGATCCCAAGAGCCACGGTAATCATCCGCCCGGTTCCAATTGGGAAAGCGGGCTAAGGGATAGCTCTCCTGGGGAAGACCGGGGGCATGGTCGACGAAGTAACCATCCATGGTGATATCGCCACGAGTCCGGCGGACCATGGAGAAGGCTTCGCCCGGAAGGATATTTGGCAAAAAGCCATAAGCCAATGGATTGGGTTCAAGGAGTTCCCTGGGTGGGTTGTACCTGAAGAATGAAAGGTTGTCTCGGCGTGCGGGGTCCCAACGTACCGCATGGAATGGTGCGGGGCCTTCATTGACCAGGCCGAAATCGTCCTCCAGCTGATTACGGAGGGTGGATCCCAACAGGGTTGGGTGAATGGGATTGTCCACACCGACCAAGGGGAAAGAGAAAGCCTGCCATGCATCGGCGCAATCCTCACAGAATCCCGTGAAACCACGGCGGAGGAGATCTTTATCGCGGTAGGGTTCGACAGTCATCGAAAGATCCTGATTTAGGGTATTGACACTATCCCCCTGAACCGTGACCACCCCGGAATACTCCAATCCAGGGCCTGGAGGCAGATTGATGACTACGCCATCCGCGCCGATGGATGTATTCACCGGAACTACAATCTCAACCGAGACGAGTTGAGATTGTTGGGGATCGAGTTGAAACTCCTCCGGAGTGATGAGGATATTCTCTTGATCGAAGGATATAGTTTGCACACCGCTTGTACTGACATAGGATGCCACCAGATCCGCCATGAGGTTGGCGTTGATCTGTCCGGAGGGGGCGGTGCCTACATTCACCACGGTAAACACTCCCCGTAGCTCTCTGACCACTCCCAACCCACTCCCCACGGGACCGCTGACAGTCATCTGAGGATCCTGAATAACAATATCCGGCCAGTGGATCGTGGTGCTGACAATCTCCGAGTGGAGACCATAGTCGGTGAAGGCTCTCACATTGATCGTGGTGGGGTTGGTTGGCAGATTTGGGTTGATAGCTCCGCCCGTGAGCGTGGGCGCTCCAAGACGCACCACCCAGTTCACGAAATCATCATTGCCACTGGCCAGCATGGTGGCGTTATTCCATGTAACGTCTCCTGCAACCTGCCATTCAATTACGGCAATGGGATCTGATACGCATGTGGAAGCGAAGCCGTGCAGCTCCACATCCGCCTCAGTTGCGGCAACCTCAAGAGGCGAGGGGGATTCGATCGTAACAGAGGGGTCGATATCAGTGATCAGGATTGTTCGGGCCTGGGTCGCGATTTGACCATGCAGAGTGATCGCTTGTACGGTGATCACATCACCACTTGACCACTCACGCGCCGGAATTTTCACGACATAATTGACATCCTCGGCTGGCAATGGGGCTGTTTCGACATTTGTGGCCGAAAAGCCAAAAGCATTGATCCGGTATAACACCGCACTGATAGGATCGGCTGGACCACTTCCCGCGTTACCATGGATCTCCAATGCAATCGCGCTGTCTTCATCGCAAAGCTCAATCGGTTCCGTGGCTTCGATGGTGACCATGGGGTCAATGTCGATGATGAATATCGTCCGTGTCTGGGTGGCGGTAACTCCATTTCTGGTGGTCGCTCTTACGGTAATCTGGTCGCCCGTGGACCAGATACGTTCTGGTATTTTCACCACAAAGGTCACATCATCCGATGGCAATGGCGCGGCTTCCACATTCGAGGAAGTGAATCCCAAAGCGTTAATCTGATATTCAATGAGAGTGATGGGATCATCGGGGCAACTCCCCGCGTTGCCATGAATCTCCTTGGCGATCACGATATCATTATCATACAGCGTGATGGGCTCCTCCTCTTCAATTGTGACCGAGGGAGCCTCCAGGAAGACATTGATCGTCACAAAAATTGGAGAGGAAGGATTTCCAAGATTGTCCACGGCACGAACACCGATAATGTTGGGGCCTGAAGTATTGGGCAAGGCTGTGTTTCCAGGAGTTCCCAGATTGATGACGTAATGAGTAAGCGCCAGATTGGGCGATGCGAGAGTCACTCCCACCGTGAACCAGGTCACTCCATCGTTGGTGTATTCGACTCTGGCGATGCCAGCTCCTCCACCGACAGCGGCAAATCCTTCCAGTTCAATATCCGCTATGGCGCTGCATACGAAGAAACTGGTGGGAGAATCCACGGTGATCGTAGGCGCCGGTGAAAGCCCATACAAACATCTGACCGCATTGATTTCCTCCATGGTTGGCCTGCCTCGAGCGCCGTCCGCCGTACCGACCAATTCTCCCCTTCCAATTAGTTCCGATGGTGTTCCATCATTGGCTGACATAATAAAGGCAACCCAGTCTCCTGGAGTGACGGATCCCGGCGGGGGTGGAGCATCGTCATCCCAGGCGCTGGCGCAGCAGGGATAGTGCATGATATCACGGACATTATAGGCCCCTGAGCAGGCATGCCATTCAGTATCCGGTGTGATCAAAGCTAGACTGGTGACGTCATTCGGATTGGGGGGCGCTGAAAAGGTGACATAAGTATCCCTATCCCACCGTTGATGAGGATGACTGAGTCCCAAAGCATGGCCGAGTTCATGCGCCATGGTATCAATCGTCATTTGGCCCGTGTTGATATTAAAGGTCTGGGCACCCCCACCCCACATTCCAACAGTGGATTCGGAGGGAGCTGGCGGGCTAACCGCTGTCACATTCATGTAGTTGCCGGCCGGCGCGCTGGTTATGTCAACAAATGTAATCCCCGCCGCTGCCCACATCTGGGTGGATTGTACGAAAGTTGTCCTTCTGACTGCATTACCTGCTCCATCAAAACCAGAACCAAATACATAGTAGACGATTCCGCCAGTCCAGGGAGTTACTCCACTTCGTATCCCAGCTTTTCGATTCTTTTCGGCGTTGATTATCGCTTGCGGAATTTCATCAACTGTTCTAGCTCCAAGACAGAACATGTTCCATGCTTGATCGACAGTCATCAGCATGTCGTCAATGGCTACTGTATCAGCATCACCTTTGCCAGCGGTCAGCCGCTCGAGGATGGGAATGTTACGGGTGATGATCTCGTGGTCAGTCAGCTGTGAGGTACTCCCCTGGGCATACCCCCCATCCCAGGAGGCCATCATACCGGCCAAGAGCACGGTAATTGAGATAAGGAATCGTGAGCCAAGCTCACTTACCTTCTGAATAAAACCAGGTTGCATCCACATTTTCTGTTCTCCTCATGTAGCGTGGAGGCCCTCTTGGAACCTCAATTACCCAAACCTCAATACTCCATCCTCACAAATCCACCCACCCCGTGATCCTTGTAGGAACCAGACCCATCATTGGAGTGGTTTGTTTCAAACTGATAAAATGTCCCGATCGTGTAACATCCGAATTCCCGGTCGAAACCAAGGCGAGCGCAGTAGTAGATGTCATCGCGGATATCCTCGTCGTAACCGGGCGTCAAAAGGCCATCCGGACCGGGATAGGGAGGAAGCGGATTGACACTCATGTTATCCGCGCGCCGGGAATCCCAATCACGCCAAGCTACATCCCCAACCAGACGCAGGTTGGCTTCACACCATTGCCCATGGAAGATGGTATGATTCGCCACCACACGCATCCCATGCTCGTCATAGTCATAGTAGGCCCCATTGGAACTGTTGATCCGGAAACGATACGCCAGACCCAGAGCGGTGCACTCACTCATTGCATAAGTGAAGCCCAGGGAGGTTTCGAGTTCATCATCCTCACGATCGTCATACAGCCCCTTGGTCTGTGTAATTGTGTCACACCCATAAATGGCACCGTATTCATCCAGAGCCGGACGGTCATATTGACGGCGCAGGTAACCCACTCTCAGGCGGGTTTCCAGGCACTCGGTGAAACGTCTCCGCCAGGTACCATCCACTCCGAAGCCGACATGATCGGCATATCGCTCGATATCCGTCTTGGGGCAAATACCCCCTTCAACAGGATCATTAAAGGGAAGGTTGGGATCGGGGCCCGGACCAATACTTTTATTGGGAAGATCATCATTAGAGACATCCCGGTAGAAAAGCAGGGTACCCAAAGTAAAGGTGTCCCGGTCGGTCAGGAAAAAGTCCAGTCCTGGATTAACCCAGAATTCCAGGAAATCCTGGCTCAGGTATTCGGCCTCTTCCTGTTTGAGTTGATCGTGGAAGATGACACCACCGCGCCACCACAGATCGAGTAATTCGCCTGATTCCCCACGGCTGGCGAATTCGATTGAATGACGCCAGCGGTTCTCTCCGCTCTCGTCATTAAAGAAGTCCGCCGCGCTGATGAATTCGAGATAAGTGTTTTGGGCTAAACGGGGATTCAAGTCTAGGCGTAGACCGATGGCGGGTCCGAAGATCACATCTCCATTGCCAGTATCCGTGTCTGGATGGACGAAAAGATCGTAGTCCACATCCTCATCGGTCAAAAGGATATTGCTGTGGTAAGTCGCTCCGAATTGGACAAATCCGGATGGGATCACCGCCGGACCTGGATCACAGGGGATTTCGGCACCGGTGATGAGTGGAGCTGTGTCGGCCGGGGGAGCAGTAGCCTGTTGTTGTTCCGCCAGGAGGGTGGGTTGGGAGGCGATGCCCTCCGCCGAAACTTCAACCACCGCGATCTCGCCCTCACTGGGTGAAACAACCTCATAGGCTCCAGCATCTGTTGCCATGGGTGGTGATACCTCATTCAAAGAGGCCACCTCGAGAGGCTCCATCCCTCCAGTTCTGGCGGACTTGGCTACCACCCAACTACGTCCTGAAGATGGGTGCTCCACAACCGTGAAAGTGGCGAACTCATGGGGAACCAATTCGGTAGGATTGATCCCGGACCGGCTGGAAATCTGTTGAACAATTTGGCCAGTTGTGATGCCCAGACCCGCTTGAACCATTGGGACTGGGGGTTCCTCCTGTGGAGGTTCCTCCAGTTCGGGGGCAACTGACACTGGTATTGAAAGGTCAGCGGGAACCCCGGATGGCTCCGAGGCTGATAGGCCTCCCTGAAGGCAGAGAAGTAAGGGAAAGATGAAAACAACCCCTCTCTGCCAGCCTCCCAATTTCTCCATCAAAGAGATTTGTGTCATATCATTCACCCACTCCAGCCCAAATTTTTGATAAAATCAGCCCTTTAGGAAATCACCGGCTTGGGTCAGGGCGCTGGAGGTGGCCCTGGAACCCCAAACCGGAATGTCCGGCTACCATCCGCATGTTCGGGATTGTCCGCCTCACGGATACTGTCTCTGAAATCTGAATAAAGCAGATAATCTACCTTCCGGATGGAACGCTCGGTCTGCGGTTGGGTGCATGAGAGGCGCTGTCCCCAGCGGGTGGGCGCATAATGTGCCGCTGCCCGTGGACCAATTGTTTCCATTTCGTTGGTACGTACCGGATTCACCTTGAACCAATGGAAGGCGGAATGAGTCCTATTCCAGACATTATTCCAGAACCCAGGGGCTCTCTCAGGTCCATAGGGTTGGGCGACCGTTGTTGTGGTGATACACAAACCTATCGCCAACAAACAAATGAAAAACATCCCCATACGGAACATGCGGGACTACCTCCTACTATGGCAAGATCAACAACAGAACTCAGGTGATGGGGATCATTCTCTGCTCGACACAGAGGAAGAAATTGTCACGGCTGTGGCGCACTCTTCACCCCCCAGAAAAATGCCAATTCACATGTCGGATAATACGAGATTGTCAAACGTGTGTCAAATAGAATCTGCAGGTGAATTTGTTTAGGAAGGAAGGGATTCCGGAGTGGATATACCTTGTCGAGTCAAATCGGAAATGAGAGGGTAAGATATGCAATCATCAATTCGTATCCTGTTTTCCGCCGTTTCAACTTCGGCCAGATCCTTGTCGAACATTTCCATCTGGAGGACATCCTGCCTCAAGAGAGCTTCGATCTGCGGTTTGTTAATCGCGGTGATGTAAGGGGAGTTCCCGGTGCCGATGACACTGCGGGAGCCTTTCTTGCGCTACGGAACTTGGCGGATGTGAATGTTGAAGGCCTTGATGTCGCTTGCACAGGGATTCGCTGATTCCTCGGTCTTAAGAACATGGATGGAGGGATTCCCACCTTCTGCCGGGGATGGGGACATCTTCCCTTCAACCGGAGCAACCCAGAATTGACTGCCCATGAACTCCTGGCTTGGGATGCCTGGAGAGATCGGCTCTTGCCGGACCTTAAAATCAAGGTGGAACAGGCTATCGGTAGAGGGGCAAATTGGTTGATTTGCGCGACGGAGAAGGGATCCTTGTTCCACCCTTCGCCGATTGAGTTGTACTTCGCCAAGTTGTGGTACTCCGAAGAACTCTATCCCTTGGTCGCGGCAGTTGGGGCACTAGATCAGATAACGCGAATCGTGGAGTAGCGATTTCAATCGCATGCGATCTGTTGACTTCTGTAGTTGTTGGAGAAAAGGGACGAAGGCATGCTCTTTGTTCTGGCATGAGATCCAAGAAAAGTACAGGAAGCGTGATGAGAAGATTCCTGCTGTTCCGCTTCCTCTCCCCTCGGAATAACGATTTTGGCCATGCGGATTTCTGTTTGAATCAAAGAAGAGGTGGAAGCATTGGAGAGCCACGGACTTTGTGTGACCTGGGCCTTTCCAATGATTGCTTCTCTTCCATGGCCCTCCACGATTCAATCTTGATGTGATACTAACATTGCGATTGTTATCCCCACTCCGAGGAGTCCACCGTGCCCGCCATTCTTGCCATCGATCTGGGAACCTCGCGCATCCGCGCGGGTTTATTCGATGAATCCGGTACCTGTCTGGCTGTCTCCGCCTTTGAGTACCCGATCCTCTCTCCCTCCCCCGGAGCGGCGGAACAGGATCCAGCCCTATGGGTGGAAGGATTCCACAGAACAGTCAGAGAGGTTCTCTCGAAAGCGGGGGATGTGTCGATTGAGGGTTTGGCCCTCTCGGGTCAGATGCATGGTACAGTGCTCATTGGCCTGGATGGACAACCACTGATGAATGCCATCATCTGGTGTGACCAGCGGGGCGGGGAAGCGGTGCAACAGATCTATCAGGAGATTGGACGGGAACGGCATGGACAGATCACAGGGAATCCATTGGCCACTGGATTCCAAGCGGCCACTCTCAGGTTCCTGCATCAACATGACCCGGATCTCCTTGCAAAATGCGCGAAGATCCTTCTCCCCAAGGACTATCTGATCTCCGCCTTGACCGGCCAGTTTGTGACCGAGCCGACCGATGCGGCCTCCACCAGTCTTCTCGATCTGGACCTTCCCGATGGGAAGAACCCACATTGGACGGGTGAGCTCCTGGATCAGCTTGGTCTCTCAGAAAAACAGTTCCCGGAGATCCTGACTTCTCTCAATCCTGAAGGTCTCTTACTCAGCGTAGAAGCCGCTAAACAGTTGGACTTGCCCTCAGGCATTCCTATCCTCGCATCGGGCGGGGATGCGGTATTGGGAGCCACGTTAGCTATGGGGGAGGGGCGTGTGGATGATGCCATCGGCCTGATCTCCAGCGGTGGCCAGCTGCTGGTTTCGCGTGGAAGACCGGTGGCCTGTCCTGCTCAGGGAATCCATTTACTCCCGCAGCTTCAGCCAGGTCTCTGGTTTAACATGGCGGCCTTCCTCGCGGCGGGTCTTTCATTGGAATGGTGGCGTGAAACACTCCAAAACTGGGCGGAAAAAGCGGTTGGAATCGAAGCACTCCTTGATTCCGCGGCCTCAGTGCCGGTTGGAAGCGAGGGCCTTTGTTTCCTCCCACATATCGCTGGGGAACGTACACCGTTGCTCGATCCCGGCGCGTGTGGCGCCTTCTGGGGAATCGAAAAACGCCATGGTATCGGTCACTTCGCCCGCGCGATTCTGGAGGGAGTTGCCTTCAGCTTCCGTTGGGGATTGGAAATCCTTGAGTCCGAGGGTGGCCAGGTGAACTCCCTCTCGCTGGGTGGGGGTGGTGTGAAGAGCTCGCTCTGGTGCCAAACCTTTGCGGATGTTTTGGGACGCCAGCTTCAAACCCTGGCCGGCATCTCGGAGACCTCCCTGGCCGGGGCCGCTCTGGCTGGAGTGAAAGCCCTGGGAGGGGACACATCAGACTGGTATCCGGAAAAGGGAAAAACTTTTATCCCAAAACCAGGAAATCAGGATTCCCTGGAAAGAGGATACCAACAATTTGTAAGGCTAGCACCTTACCTTAAAGAGATTCGGCCATAGGAACAGCAGTCTCTCACTTCAACTGGAATGAGTGAAGTCACCTTCAATACAATCCCTTGACAGTTTTTCCTTTAGATACGCCTTCTTTGAAACGATATTAGGACATGAATCATCCTGTGTTTCCGTCCGGTAGTTGGTGGAGGATCTACAGGTGCGAGAGCAGGGTGGTTTGAAATGAGAGAGAATTACAAGGGGCATTGCGTTTGAACCTAGGGGAGGCGGTTATCATGGGGTTGAATCGAATGAGGGATATGTGGTTGTCCAAGGAGGATCTGGGGCAGGTCTTCCTCTTTAGGGACATCAAACCCCCCGAACCCGAATACATACCGGAACCACCACGTAAACCAGCGCGAACTGAAGATCATGCGAGTCCCTCCACACCCAAACGGGAATCCGAGTCCCCCTACAACGCCACCGCCGAGCAACTCCGGATGCTTTTAGATCAATGTATCCAGGTCGTTAGCAAGGACCCTGAGGTGGCTCTTCGTGGACGTCCCGCGGAGTGGGACCTTTGGTTCCAGGAACCGTTGCTCTCCTCCATCCGGACCAGTACTTTTCCAGTGGGTCTCAAGCTCCGCCTGCTTGCGTTTCTGGCGATCATGCTTCCCTTCCTGGATGAACGCGAACAAGATCGGGTGCGGATGAGCTTATCCTCCATTTCCGCTGATGAGCCTGTTTCCTATGGTGAGATCCTGACCGAACAAGACCTGATCCACACTCAATGGCTTGTGCGTGGAGTACGGCGTTCCAAGGATATCCTGGCCCAGATGGATGCCTTAAGACGCAGTATTCTGCGGCGTGTTCCCAACGGTTGCTACAACTACTAGGCGGATTCAAGATCTAGAAGCGAGGGATGGAGGTTCCCTGTTCGATCCATTCCACACGGATCTCCCCTTTTCCCTCTGGTAGCGTTCCCTGAAGAAAACGCTCCTCATGTTTGGTCATCAGCAAGGGATCACGATTCCAGGCCACTCCCTTCAATTTTTTCGTGGGGCCAGCCTCGAGTTTGACTTTTCCCTCCACTTGCACCCCGGTGATCCATTCCCCTTTCTTGCCGATACGGAAAGTATCGATTCTAATGAGACGGTCAAATTGAACATAAGCCCCCTTCTTCCGCTCGATTCTGACCCCTAAGGGAGATAGCGTGAGATCCAGGCTGAGCCCCTCGGCAACCACCCAATTCTCGAATTTTACAGTTCGCTGAATCTGTTGCCTTGGAAGAATCCGGAAACCCCCATCATCGGATCGTTGGAGGTATGTGCTCACCTCGGCGAAGCCTTTCAATGCATTGCCAAGACCACGGCTCAAGCCTGTGACTGGCCAATGAGCGAAGACTCTGCGTGAACTTTCTATACCCATCTGCTTTTCCCCCGGAGACTCCAACTCTCTGAGTGCCTGAGCCAAGTACTCCAGGTCTCCGGTGGCCTCTTCTTGAAGGACCTCGGCGGCCAATGTTGTCTCCTGACCAGTAGCAATGCCTTGAAGGCTGGCGGAGAGATCTGGCATACACAGAGAAACCATCGTGGAGACCGCTGATGGAAGTCTTGTAGCGAGGGGAGCAATGAGACGTTGTCTTGCTGGTGAGAGAGCCGCTGGAATCTGCCCACCAATGGTATCCTGCCTGGACTGAAGGGCCTCCATATAGACCTTAGTCCACCACCTCCCACTTGCGAGTAAGGCTTCACCCTCATCCTCGAGATCCCCCTCCCAACGAGGGCGTGACTTCGCGAAATGCATGGACTCTAAGTCCAAAGCCTTGGCGATCCATGTGCCCCCTTCAACTCCAGGAGTTTCCTCCCAAAAACGGATGGAACGTCCAGGGGAGACAGGGACTAGAAAACTGGTTCTTTCCGCCGCTGGATGGCCGGCAAGGCTGGTTGATTCCAAATGATCCGATTCCTTGCCGTTGTTCCACCAGGTCCCACCCTCATCGAAAAGAACTCCGAGAAGGACCCTGCCATCTCCAGAGAGTAAATCGAGCGAGGTGTTTGTCCCTTTCAAAGCCGCGGTAGGTTGTGTGGGTGAGCGGGTAATGTATGGATGGAAGGAGAGATAGCCCTTGCGGTTGGAGGACACCTCTGAGAAGAAGGTTCCCTTGCGGTGTCCCCATCGTAAAGCGAGAGTGGGGAGATCCTCCGGACGATCAAAGGGGCCGTCGTTTTTCCAATCAAAAGCTATTTGATGATCGTTTCTTGTGAAGGAAAGTCTCTCAAAGTTTTCACCCAGGTAATACTCCGCTTTCCACCCTTCTAGTGTCTCGTTCCTGCGTTCCGCCCTTATCTCCAATGGGTACCAGGCCCTTCCCGGTTCACGCGTATCCAGGAAGATGAATGCCGCCCTCTCTCCATGCGAATAGTCCACCTGGAGGGGATGTTCGCGGATATCGGCCTCCACGGTGGTGGTCACTCCAGCTGGGCATTCCTGGCACTCCAGGAGTGTGTGCCCATCCATTGAAAGAGTGGCCTTATGGCTGGCACGGAGCCGGATCTCACGTTTTCCCTCACCCGGTTGCCAGTATCCAGTCCATTTAGCTGAGAAGTAGTCATCCCGGTCGGGTGGTGCCGAGGGCCAGGAACAAGAAAGCAGCTGGTCATCCGGTGTCTGGAGTCCCTCCAGCAAACCAGCGGGCCGATAATATGTCAAAGGTTCTTCTTTTGATGGCAGGAATTGAATCTCCAGCCACATCAAGGTCTGGGTGGCATCTCCCACACGGAATGAGGTCCAATTTCTTGGTGTGGAAGGGTTCAGCATATGGCCAGTGACCGGTCCCACGGCCATGATCGAAAGAAACAGAAACTCATGTAGAATCCACAGTCGATGAGTCATTATAGGTAGAGGGTACCCCTCAGTTTGAAATCAGGGAAGGTGCAGGTTCGCGGAGTGTCAAAGGTTACGATTCTTATTCCGCATTATAACAACCCGGAGATCCTGCGTCCTTGCCTGGAATCTCTCCAGCATCTTGCTCCGGGTACTCCTCCCCACGAGGTGGTGGTGGTGGATGATGGTTCCACTGACAACAGTCCGGAATGGGTCAAACGGGAGCACCCCTGGGTGCGTATGGTGGCTTGCGAGGAAAATCGTGGCTTCGTCCATGCCATCCATGCGGGCATCCATGATTCGGATGGCGAGGTGCTTGTATTTCTCAACAATGACACCTGGGTGGAACCGGAGTGGCTTCTGAGATTGGTGGAACCTTTATTGACGGGGAATATCTGTGGGGCTATGGGCAGCATCCTCATGGATTGGGAGGGGAAGCGTGCACTTTTTTGCGGGGTGAGCACCAACCATCTGGCTTATGGTTTCGAGGAACAAGGGGAGCTTCCTGATCCGGCAGGTTCTCCCATCCCTGTTCTTTGTCCTTGCGGTGGTGCCATGGCGATTCCACGCGACCTTTATCTGGAGACAGGTGGATTCGATGAAACCTATGGGATGATCTATGAGGATCTGGATCTGGGATGGCGTCTTAATCTGTTGGGTTTTGACTGTGTCCTCATTCCAGGTTCACGTGTAGGGCACCGTGCCCACACTTCCCTTGGAAGAAGCTCCTTCGAACACAAGGCGAAGTATTACCTCCTCAATCCCCTGCGCACACTCTTCAAGAACTGGGATCACGAGGACCATCTCGAACGGATCCAGATGGCGGTGACTCTGGCCCAGGCACGAGAGCGGATTCTTCTTTTGGGGGAGGAACGGAAACCAGGCTTATTCGACTGGTTGGGTAGATTGTTCTCGCAACCTCGTTCGACTCCCTTGGTGGAGTCCCTGGTTCAGGAGGAAGAACGGATCAGGCATCTAGCACGGAGCCATGAAGTCATCCAAAAGAAACGCAAACGGTCCTGCCAGGATCTTTTTCAACGTTTTGTTCCCAATCCCACCCGGCCCTGGTTCTTCGATGAGGAACAACGATTGATGTTTGATAAGGCGGGATACTGGGAGATGGAGAGGGAGCAGTACAAACGGTTTGGACTGGTCAAATAATTCCCCTTTAACTCTGCCTCTTTACCATCGTACCCCCCACCCCCCCAACCCTCCCCCCATGCTTTCCTGCGCTCGCGAATGATGAAAAGGGAGGGTTGGGATGGGGGGTAGCTATGATTCAATTCGACCGGTAATTCCCGAATTTGAGTTCCACCCCCAAGTCTGCCGCGTGTAGTAACTGGATCACCTTCTGGAGATCATCCCGCGAGGGGCCGCTGACACGGACCTGGTCCGCTTGGATGGTGACCTGGACTTTCTTGAGGCCCTCCTCCTTGATCATTTTGGCCACCTTGCGGGTTGTATCGGCATCCAGGCCCTGGATCAGATCGACTGTTTGACGCGCCCTGTCATGCGAACCGATCTCCACCTTGCCACGATGCAGGTTCTTGGTGGGGACACTGCGGCGTATCATCTTACTGACTAGGATGTCCCACACATCCTTTAGTTTGAACTCATCTGGGGCATCGATCTGGATCTTGTTTTCTTTGCGGTCCAGGGTGATCTCCACTTTCAGGTTCTTGAAATCATACCGTTGGTTGATCTCTTTCATGGCCTGGTTGATTGCATTATCCACTTCCTGGAGATCCACTCCCGTGGTGACATCAAAAGATTCCGTCTTTGCCATGATGTGTGTGGTTGTCCTTGGTTTGGTATGTGAGTTTTTTCCCGCGAGGGATGTCTTCCATCCATCAGGACTGTACCTTTAGGATGCTGAATGGTTTGTGTCAATCTCACTTTTGACTGATTGAAATTTGGGGGACTCTCTCCTATGCGAAAACGGTTGATCCTGACAGGCGCGAGCGGCTTTGTGGCTGGGAACATACTCATCCAGGCCAGAGAGGAATGGGAGTTGCACGCCTTCTCTTCGCATCCTGCTGTCTCCCCGCGATGGGAAGCTTGCTGGCATGTCATCGATCCAATCTCACAAACCGGCGCGCTTGAGAAGCTTTTCATGGAGATTCGGCCTCATGCGGTCATTCATTCCGCCGCGATGGCCGATATTGATGCCTGCGAAAAGGATCCGGATCAGGCACGCCGGGTGAATGTGGAACTGACAGAGAAGATCGTGGCTCTTGGTGAGAGAAATGGCGCGAAGCTGATTCACCTTTCCACGGATACCATCTTCGATGGTGAGAAAGGACTCTATGTAGAGGAAGACCCGCCTCATCCGGTCAACTTCTATGGCCGGACCAAGGTGGAGGCGGAGAAAGCCATCACCTCAAGTCAGAGTACCTGGGTGATCGCACGTCTTGCACTGGTCATGGGGTTGCCAGCTTTCTCCCAGGGCAACTCATTCCTGGCGAAGATGGTTTCCGCACTCAGGGAAGGGAAGGAAGTTGGCTTCCCCGATAATGAGATCCGTTCACCAGTAGATGTTATCACGCTATCAAGAGCCCTTCTCGAACTTGCAGCCAATGATCTCACCGGTATCCTGCACCTGGCTGGGAATGAGATCCTGAACCGGTATGAGATCGGACAACGTATCGCACGCAAGATGGGCTTTGATGAAAGCCTGGTGGTGGTGAAAAATGCTGGAGACCAGCCTGGACGTGCCCCCCGTCCGCGCGATGTTTCGCTCAACAATGCGAAGGCCAGGTCTCAACTGAAAACACCCATGTTGGATCTGGAACAGGCGATTGAACTTGTGTTCTCGAAGAACGAAGGGAGAGAGAATCTGATGTGAAGCACTTCGCAGTCTTCCCACCCCCGCGGGCGCCCGCCCCCCCCCGCGGGGCCGAGAGTTGCCATCCTGGGCCGGGGCCGGCGGGTGGAGGTGAACTCCCCCGGGGGGGGGCGGTGGGGGTGGAGGAGTTGAATTCCCCCGTGAGAGTAAGTTGGGAGAAGACACCGGCAGAGTGCAACTCCGCCGAAGGGATTCCTTCCCAGTACTGCAACTGCTGGGCGAGCTGCAATTTTTTTATCATTAACCCGTGTAATCCTTGTCTCCTCAATAATCCGGGAGTCAATTTTAGAGAGGATATGGCTGAGAGTGGGAGAGGTACTTGAGGTGGGAATCTCTGTGGACAAAGCGATGGGGGTCTCTCTCCCAGTGGGAATCTAGTAGGGCCCCCCTCCTCTGTGCAGGAAGACCAGGGCATGTCTACGCATTGAAGGCAGTCATCAAAAAATGGATATTGACGGAATGTTCTTCTTCTGCTAATCCCTATGAACATGAGATCATTGGGTCTTGCAATGCTGTTCTTCTTTCAACTCGCGCGATTAGCCTGGTGCCAAGAAGAAGAGCAGTCATCACAGTTGTACCAGCCTTGGCGAATGCACCACATCCGCGACGATTATCTCATTGCAAACTCCGCTGATACCTCCGATGTGAACGGTGATGGATTTCAAGACTTGGCCGTAATCGATGAATCAGTTGGTCTGGAGACAATTATATTTCATCCGGGGCGAGACGGAGATGTATGCGGTTACTGGCCACGAATTGTCTTGGGCAAGACCAGCAACCCAGAATACTCATGTTTAGGAGATCTAGATGGGGATGGGAACATGGACCTCATTGTAGTTGAGGGCGACGACTTGGAGAAAGGAAATCCGACCGGTGTACGTGTCTTTTGGGGGCCAGAGAAGTCTGCTGTGATGGATCCGATACGGTGGATCGATGCTGGACACATCCCCAGAACGGAGGGACGGCAATACCTGTACGCTCAGTGCCATGATGTGAATGTAGACGGCGCCACTGATATCATTGTTGGGGGACGCCGTCATTCCGTCACCAAAGAGTATGCGGGTTTGATGTGGATTGAGGCACCTATCACACGTGACAACCGGAGAAATTTGGAATTCTGGAGGATTCACTATGTGGACCGTGACTCCCTCAGCGGGCATGCATGGGTGTTTACGGATGTTGATCAAGACGGCGACAATGACATCATAGATGCCAATGCCGATTGGGATACCTCCGAGAGAGACGAGGAGCTTTACTGGTATGAAAATCCGGGTGATGGCACCGAAGCCCAGAAACAGGAGTGGTCCCGTCACCGCATCTGGAAGAGTACCGAGTTTTATGCCAAACCCCAGATAGGCTTGGGCGATGTGGATGGCGATGGACTAGTCGACATTTGTACACAAACCCAGAACTCTATGCACCTCTTTCGTAAGACAGACTGCACTCCGGTTCAATGGGTCCATTATGTCATTCCCAAACCGGATTTGACACAATGGATTGGCCGTCCCGTCAAAATGGCTGACTTGAATGGTGATGGGAAATTGGATCTTGTGGGTATGCTTATCCATAATGATGGTAACCTACCGAAAGAGAAGGCATCGGTTTTTTGGATGGAACATGAGTCTGGCAGCCCTTGGACTCAATGGAAAACGCATGTTATCAAGATGTCGGATGGTTACAACTCAAGACAGCAATGGATTGGAGAGAAATGGGACCATTGTCTCTGCCTTGATGTGGACAGAGATGGAGATACCGATATCTTGGGTAACGTCGAAGAGCATTATCGTGAGGTGAACGGGGAAAACCAATCCTTCTTTAGCTTGGTTTGGTTTGAGAACCCACTCAAATGATTGGACCGGAATCTTTTCCACGAGGTGAGGAGGAATAGGGTCATCTTTTTTTGGTAGAGATAATGTGAAACAAACCACTCAGATCCGCCTCGATATGCAAACAGTTCGTCGCAAGCCATGAGGAAAATCCGCCAGCCATTCAACCAGATATTGACCTGAGAGGCGCCATACGTATGCCTTAATAATTTGGTCCTTCTCCCAACGGTGTGGGTAGTTTAACAGGTTGTAACCCATGACCCATTTGCAGTTTCCGTGCTTTAGTTTATGCGAGACCAGGTCTAGTAAAACTGTGTGGGATGAGGGGAACAGCGCGGTCTATCGACAAAATACTTGAGAGTATGGATCTGGCGCACCTGAGCCGTGAATAGATCGAACCCATTCTGACACAAGGTCTGGAAGCGATTATCTTCCTGGTGTTGACACTTTCCACTCGGTTGGCGGAACTCCAGAAATCAGATCCAGCCACACCCAGCACCCCTTCCAGTCAGATTCCCCCCTTCAAGAAATCCAACACCGCCACCCAGTGTCACAAAACCCCCGGCCGTGAAACCGGCTATCAGGGAGCACGTCGTAAACCGCCGCCGTGCATCGACCACACCCTCAAACTACATGGACACGATCCTATCGAGACTATCATCTCCGCCCGCCGTCATTACCTCTCCCACAAATTCACTCTACCTCCCCTCCCCTCTATCAACATCTCATCAGACAGGGAAAGGGGTACTCATGCAGAATATAGCGTTTTGTAGTGGTATTGGAGGGCATCCAAGAGAAATACCGCTGGGGTGTGGGATTTGAGGGGGCCAGCACTCATCAAAATCTCAGACTGGTACAGGAGGGCGTGACTGAATTTATTATTGGCTAGAAGGCAACATACAGCATTATCGGTACCTGTGGGGCACTCTGACGTGCGGGGTTGTACTGAAATTGGATGCAGTTTTCTCTACATGGAATGATCGAGGTTATGACATCCGGCTTCAGCCACCACGACCACATGAGGGGTTAAATGAACTTTTTTCCAGAGTGTCAAGTACTCTTCAGAAGAAGAAAGAAGTCACTCCTAGCATTGGGGGATGTAGAAAGGTGGAAGGAATGATAAAACTTTACGGAGAAACAAAAGGATGATACAGAGAAAGTGCTGCCGGGGCCGCCCCTAGACTTAAGAATACCTTGTCAAGAAAGGGCAAAGTGGATGGAGGAAACCATGAATACAGAAGTCTGTTACGAACGGCTACGTCCCGCTCACATTCGCGAGCGGCGCGAGGCCT